>CAMDAL010000188.1 GCA_945888565.1 Devosia equisanguinis
TGCCGACGTCGCCGTAGCCGCAGACGATCGCCACCTTGCCGGCGAGCATCACGTCGGTACCGCGACGGATGGCGTCGACCAGCGATTCACGCGTGCCGTACTTGTTGTCGAACTTCGACTTGGTAACCGAGTCGTTGACGTTGATGGCCGGGAAGGGCAGTTCGCCCTTCTGCTGCAGCTGGTAGAGCCGCATCACGCCCGTGGTGGTCTCTTCGGAGACGCCGCGGATCTGCGCCTTGATGCGCGAATAGAACGTCGGGTCCTTGGCGAGGCGCTTCTTGATCAGCGCGTAGAATATCTCTTCTTCCTCGGAATGCGGGTTGTCGAGAACCGACAGGTCGGTCTCGGCCTTGGCGCCAGTCAGAACCAGCATGGTGGCGTCACCGCCATCATCGAGGATCATATTAGGGGTCTGGCCGCCGGGCCATTCCATCATGCGGTCGGTGTAGTCCCAGTATTCCTGGAGGCTCTCGCCTTTTTTGGCGAACACCGGGATGCCGGCGGCGGCAATGGCGGCCGCTGCGTGATCCTGGGTCGAGAAGATGTTGCACGACACCCAGCGCACGTCTGCGCCGAGCGCCACGAGGGTCTCGATCAGCACGGCGGTCTGGATGGTCATATGGAGCGAGCCGGCGATGCGGGCGCCCTTCAGCGGCTGCGCGGCGGCGTATTCCTCGCGGATGGCCATCAGGCCGGGCATCTCGATCTCGGCCATGCCGATTTCCTTGCGGCCGAAATCGGCGAGGCCAATGTCGGTGACGATATAATCGGTGTTGGCCATGGGCCTGCTCCGTGAGTTCTGGGGTTGGTGTCGCGCCTTATAGAGAATGAGGGGCGTGGCGGCAACATGGGATATAAAGAAAGCTTTATATCCCGTTTCTTTCCGGCCCTGCGTTGCTCCCTCCGGAGAGGGCAAGGCACCGGCCGATTCCACCCCGGCGCATCGCTGGCATCGCTGTCATCCTGTGGCCTCACCGCAACGATTCGGATCGATTAACTTTTATCGATCCGGGAAACGCTTCGGACACCTTCTCGAAACCCAAGCAAATTCATGGCTTTCGCAGCGATGCGCGGGCCATTAACGTAATTTTTAGAACCTAACGTTCATGGTTAAGTAACGGTAAACTCTGGGTTCCATCCTTTCTCGCGCTCGGCTAGTTTGCCGGTCAGGGAAACTAGACAAGCTGGTGCTGCCTCGGGGGCGGTGTCGGGGGAAGGTAGGCAGATTGCGAGCAAGCTCGTTCGCGCCAGTGATGCGTGTTTTCACGCACGCCATGGTGTTCGTCGCAGCGGCCTTTGTGCTGCTGATCAGCTTTGCCCCGTCGTCTGCCGAAGAGCTCGCCCTCGATACGGTCGTGCCGCTGCCGCTCACGGCTTCGGTGCATGAGAAGCGCGTCGAGTTCCACTCGGCCACCCAGCCCAAACTCACCAGCGCGATGCTGCAGGCCTACGTCGATCGCCAGCAGCAGTTGCAGTCCTTCGATGCATTCGAGGTACCTGCGGCGGCTCCGGAGCTGACCCAGGAAGTGCTGATGGGCTACATCGCCCGTCGGCAGAACCAGGCCCTCGACGCTATCGAGGCTGCAGATCGTTCCGATCAACCGGCACTCACGGCCGATGTGCTCTCCGCCTACGCCGAAGTCGACTTCGTACCCACCATGAAGAAGGTGAAGCTGGCCGACAGCGAAAAGACGTGCCTTGCCCAGGCGATCTATCATGAGGCCCGTGGCGAATCCCGCGAGGGCCAGCTGGCGGTGGCCAACGTCATCATCAACAGGGCCTTCTCGAAGAAATACCCCTCGACCATTTGCGGCGTGGTGTTCCAGAACGCCGACAAGGGCCGCTACAAGTGCCAGTTCACCTTCGCCTGCGACGGTCGATCGGACGCAGGCAACGAGCGCGCCGCATGGAACCGCTCGGTGAAGATGGCCGAAACCGCCTTCTACGACTTCCAGACCGGAGACCGTCCCGGCGTGGTCCCGGACTCGGCCCTGTACTACCACACCACCGCGGTGTCCCCGAGCTGGGGTCAGAAGTTCCGCCGCGTCGCAACTATCGGTTCGCACATCTTCTACTCGAGCAACTGAACCGGGGCTGAACGAACCGCGGTTGCGCCAGCGCCGATCGAGAAGTTGCAGTTGGAAAGGCCCGCCGGAGCGGGCCTTTTGTTTTTCTGGGGTCGGGTGAGCTCCGCTACTCGGCGGCAATCCTGACATCCTCGAACTTGCGGTAGTTGGCAGCGAAGAGCTGCTGCAGCTTCGCGGCCGTGGCGTCGTAGGCCTCGACATCGGTCCAGCTGGCGCGCGGGTCGAGGGCGCGAGGAACGACACCCTCGACGCGGAGCGGGACCTCCATGCCGAACAGCGGCTCGGTCCGCATCTGGGCATCGTCGAGTTCGCCCGAGATGGCGGCGTCGAGCAGGCGCCGGGTCGTTGCGATGTCGATACGCCTGCCAACCCCGTACCCGCCGCCGGTCCATCCGGTGTTGATGAGGAAGACGCGGGCGCTCGATGCCTTGAGCCGCTCTTCGAGCAGGCGGCCATAGACAGTGGGATGAAGCGGCATGAACGGCGCGCCGAAGCAGGCCGAGAATGTGGCGACCGGTTCGGTGACGCCGCGCTCGGTGCCGGCGACCTTGGCGGTGTAGCCCGACAGGAAGTGGTACGCGGCCTGCTCTGGGCTGAGCCGGGCGATCGGCGGCAGCACGCCGAACGCATCGGCGGTGAGGAACACCACGGTGCGCGGCGTGCCACCGACGCCGCCTTCGGCGACGGCCGGCAGGGTTTCGAGCGGGTAGGCGGCGCGGGTGTTCTCGGTGAGCGAGGTGTCGTCGTAGAGCGGCACCAGACGATCATCGAGCCTGAGGTTTTCAAGCACGGTGCCGAAGGCCTGGGTCGCGGCATGGATCTCGGGCTCGGCGGTGGAACTGAGCTTCACCGTCTTGGCGTAGCAGCCGCCTTCGAGATTGAATACGCCGTCGGTGGTCCAGCCATGCTCGTCGTCGCCGATCAGCAGGCGCTTCGGGTCATTCGACAGTGTGGTCTTGCCGGTGCCCGAGAGGCCGAAGAACAGCGCCACATCGCCCTTATGGCCGATATTGGCCGAGCAGTGCATGGGCAGCACGTCGTTGAGGGGGGCGTGGAAGTTGAACAGCGAGAAGACGCTCTTCTTGATTTCGCCGGCATAGGCGGTGCCGCCGATCAGCACCAGCTTCCGTGTCATGTCGAGCGCGATCACCGTGCCTGTCCGGGTGCCGTGGCGGGCGGGGTCGGCCGAAAAGTTCGGCAGGTGCAGGATGGTGACATCGGTGCGGCCATCGGGCGTTTCGGGGCGGATCAGCAGGTTGCGGATGAACAGCGCGTGCCAGGCGGTTTCGGTGAACACGCTGACGGCGAGTTCGTGCCGGGGATCGGCGCCGGCCAGCAGGTGCTGGGCGTGCAGCGCCTTGCCGTCGACAGCGGCGAGTATGTCGGCCAGCAGCGCCTCGAAATGGGCCGGGCTCATCGACTGGCTGTTGTCCCACCAGACCTTGCCGTCGGTCAGGGCATCGCGGACGATGAACTTGTCCTTGACCGAGCGGCCGGTGAAAACGCCGGTCGTGACGGCAAGTGCGCCCCCCGCGGCGAGCCGCCCCTCACCAGTCGAGAGCGCTGTCTCGACGAGGGTAGGAGGCAGTTCGTCCCAGGCAAGGGATGCTGCACGGGCGGTGATCCGGGTTTCGATATCGCTATGGAAGTGCGCGGCCATGGTCGCGGGTCCTCGGCTGGCGGGCCGCCCTCCGGCCCGTTCGTTGCCGATTGTTAGGTGCCCGCAAGGCCCGCGGCCCATCCCCAAACTCGTCTTAAGACAGAAGTCTCTTGGCCGTTTGTCGACGCCGCTCCTGAACAAACGGGCGACACGCCTTATTTCTGCGCAATTGTGGCAGTCAAAGGTTGCCACAATTGACCGGCTGCGATGATTTGAGCCGGGCGCTGCTGATGGCGCGGATGAAAGGGAGCCTAGATGCCCAAGATCGCTCTGGTGGACGACGACCGCAACATCCTGACGTCCGTGTCGCTGACGCTCGAGGCGGAAGGCTACACGGTTGCGACCTACACCGACGGCGCCTCGGGCCTCGAGGGCCTGACGGCAGACCGGCCCGACCTCGCGATCCTCGACATCAAGATGCCGCGCATGGACGGTATGGAACTGCTCCGCCGGTTGCGGCAGAAATCCGACGTGCCGGTGATCTTCCTCACCTCCAAGGACGAGGAAATCGACGAACTGTTCGGGCTGAAGATGGGCGCCGACGATTTCATCACCAAGCCCTTCAGCCAGCGCCTGCTGGTCGAGCGGGTGAAATCGGTGCTGCGCCGGGCCGCGCCGCGCGACCCGTCGGCCCCCGCCGGTGCGCCGGGCAGCGAGGCATCGCCCTCCAAGGCGCTGATCGAACGGGGCTCGCTGGTAATGGACGAGGAGCGCCACACCTGCACCTGGAAAGGCCAGCGCGTTACGCTGACCGTCACCGAATTTCTGATCCTGCAGGCCCTGGCGCTGCGTCCCGGCGTGGTGAAATCGCGCAATGCGCTCATGGATGCGGCCTATGACGACCAGGTTTATGTCGACGATCGCACCATCGACAGCCACATCAAGCGGCTGCGGAAGAAGTTCAAGGCGGTTGACGACGATTTCGAGATGATCGAAACCCTGTATGGCGTAGGGTATCGCTTCAAGGAGCAGTAAGGGGATCTCTTGGCCGTCACCGAAGAGGAGCTGCCGGGTGCACCACCCGCTTCCGCGGAGACCGGGACCTCGCGCCTGAGCCGCCTGAACCACATTGCCGGAGTCGTCGGGCACTACACCCTGCTCGGGCTCGCGCGGGTGAAGCGGCTGCTCGAGCTGACCATCTTCTCGAGCCTGACCCAGCGCATCATCGTGCTGAACCTGGCCGGCCTCGCAGTGCTGGTGGTCGGCATTCTGTTTCTCAACCAGTGGCGCACCGGCCTGATCGAGGCGCGGGTGCAGAGCCTGCGCGTGCAGGGCGAGATCATCGCCGCGGCAATCGCTGCCTCGGCGACGGTGGACAGCGACGTGATCCAGGTCGATCCCGACCGGCTGCTCGACGTTCAGGGCGCCAATGCGGTGTCGCCGCTGAGCTTCTTCGACCCCAGCCTCGAGTTCCCGATCAACCCCGAGCGCGTCGCCCCGCTGCTGCGCAACCTGGTGACGCCGACCCGCACCCGTGCCCGTATCTACGACCAGCAGGGGCTGCTGATCCTCGACAGCACGAACCTTTATGCGCGTGGCGAGGTGCTGCGACAGGTAACCAAGCCGGCCGAAGCGCAGAGCTTCTTTCTCTACGACTGGTGGAACGTCATCGTCGACTGGCTGCCCGGTGACGACTACCCGCAATACCAGGAGTTTGGCGCTGACGAAGGGACGAAATACCCCGAGGTGGCGGCCGCGCTGACCGGCCAGGCGACGGCCATCGTGCGGGTGGACAGCAGACATCAGCTGGTGGTTTCCGTCGCGGTGCCGGTGCAGCGCCTGCGCGCCACCGTCGGCGTGCTGCTGCTCTCGACCCAGCCGGGCGACATCGACCAGATTGCCACGTCGGAACGCTGGGGCATCCTGCGGATCGCGCTGGTGGCTGGCGCGGTGACGATCATCCTGTCGCTGCTGCTCGCCAGCACAATTGCCGGCCCGCTGCGGCGGCTGGCCGGGGCGGCCGAAAAGGTGCAATCGACCATCACCAGCCGTGCCGAGATCCCTGATTTCACCGATCGCTCGGACGAGGTCGGGCACCTGAGCCGGGCGCTGCGGTCGATGACGTCGGCGCTCTATGGCCGCATCGAGGGCATCGAGCGCTTCGCTGCCGACGTGGCGCATGAGCTGAAGAACCCGCTGACCTCGCTGCGCTCCGCCGTCGAGACGCTGCCGCGCGCCAAGCGGGCCGAGGATCGCGAGCGGCTCAACGAGATCATCCAGCACGACGTGCGCCGGCTCGACCGGCTGATCTCCGATATCTCGAACGCCAGCCGGCTCGACGCCGAACTGGCGCGCCAGAGTGCCGAGCCGGTGGACATGGGCCAACTGGCCGAGGCCATGGTGTCGATCCAGAAGGACGTGGCGCAGAAGCGCTCGGTGGACGTCGTGCTCGAAAAGCGCGTCGGCAAGCTGGCGCCGATCGTGCTCGGCTATGACAGCCGGCTGGCGCAGGTGCTGAACAACCTGATCGACAACGCGGTCAGCTTCTCGCCCGAGGGTGGCACCGTGACGGTGGTGATCGGCACCACCGAGGATACGCTGACCCTGTCGGTGACCGACGAAGGGCCGGGCATCCGCGGTGATATCTCGCGCATCTTCCAGCGTTTCTATACCGACCGGCCGGAGGGCGAATCGTTCGGCGACCATTCGGGCCTCGGCCTCGCGATCTCGCGGCAGATTATCGAGGCGCATGGCGGCACCATCGTCGCCGCCAACCGGACCGACCGCTCGGGCGCGCACTTTACCGTGACCCTCCGCCGTGCCGGTATCGAGCGCCGCAAATGAGCGAGACCCACAATATCCACGCCACGGCGCTGGTGCTCGATGGCGTCGGCCTGATCCTGCGCGGCCCGTCGGGTGCGGGGAAGTCACTGCTGGCGCTCGAATTGATCGATGTCTGGGACGCGCGCGGCAAACCGGCAAAGCTGGTGTCGGACGACCGGGTCGACATCGTCGTCGATGGCGGCGCGCTGACGCTCAGGGCGCCCAAAACCATCGAGGGACTGGCCGAACTGCGCGGCCGCGGCATCGTCAGCCGGCCCTTCGTGGCCGAGGCGCCGCTGCACCTCGTGATCGACCTGGTGGAGACGCTGGAGCGCATGGTGGAGGAGGACGAACTCACCACCGAACTGTTCGGAGTGACGCTGGCGCGCGCGCCCGTACCACGCAATGGCGTGGTCGATGCGCGGCACCAGATGCTGCTGGTGCGCGAGGCGATCCGGGCCGTGGGTTCACCACGCGGCGAGGCGCGACAAAAAACCACTTGAATCATGGGCCCCCGGGGGCAAAACTCCCCACCTGACGCGGCGCAGAAGCGCTCCGCCCGAACCAGTGCGTGGGGATAGTTGATGATCGGCATGGTTCTGGTGACGCATGGTGCGCTCGCCCATGAGTTCAAATCTGCCCTCGAACATGTCGTCGGCCCGCAGGACCATGTCGAAGCCATCGCCATCGGCCCCGAGGACGACATGGAGCAGCGCCGCGAGGACATCGTGCGTGCCGTCGATGCCGCCGACCAGGGGCAGGGCGTGGTGATCCTGACCGACATGTTCGGCGGCACCCCCTCCAACCTCGCCATCTCGATCATGCAGCAGCGCGAGGTCGAGGTCATCGCCGGGGTGAACCTGCCCATGCTGGTCAAGCTCGCGCGCATCCGGGCCGACTTCGACATCAAGAAAGCCGTTGCAGCGGCGGCGGAGGCCGGGCGAAAGTACATCAACGTGGCGAGTGAGACGCTGGGGGGCTGAGCGTCTGACGGTTTCGGCGCCGCTGACCCCCACCCTAGCTCTGCCAAAGTCGCTTCGCTCCTGGCGACGCTACCCTCCCCACAAGGGGGAGGGAGTCCAGGTCCTGGGACCATTCCACGGCGCCCTCCCTCCCCTTGATGGGGGACTGTTTACAATTGGTGCTTTTAGGATTCTGCTCAGCGTGTTGGTTTGAGCAGGAGGGTTGGATGGTTTGCCCCCGTTGTGGGAGTGCTGATTTGATCAAGCGTGGGCGTAAAGGCAGCTATCAGCGGTTC
>CAMDAL010000189.1 GCA_945888565.1 Devosia equisanguinis
CGGCAGGTCCAGCACCTGCTTGTAGAGCACCAGCGCCACCAGCGAGACCAGCAGGATGCCGACGCCAGACCAGAGGGCGTAGGCCACGCCCACCGGCATGGTCTTCAGCGTCAGCGACAGGAAGTAGAACGCCACCACATAGCCGACCACCGCTATCGCCGACGGCAGCAGCACGGTGAACCCCTCGGCCGCCCGCAGCGCACTTGTCGCGATCACCTCGGCGATGATGGCGATGCCGAGAAACAGGTAGGCGAGGCTCATGACGCTGCCCCGAAATACCGCTCGGCCAGCTTCACGAACGCCTCGCCGCGCTGTTCGAAGTTCTTGAACACCACGCCGGGCGCCTCAAGCTGCCCGTAGCTCGGCGCACCGGGCGACAGGATCACCGTGTCGAACTTGTCCCGCCGTCCGGCCAGCGCCTTCAGCGCGTCCTCGAGCGTGCCGGCTTCCAGCACGTCGATACCGGGCGCCGCCGCGTAGGTCAGCGTCGCCAGCCGGTCGCCGGTCACCGGCAGGCAGACCAGCGTCGTCACGCCGCGCGGTGCCAGCAGCGTTGCGAGCTCCGCGTAATCCTGCTGCCGCTCATGCCCGCCGGCGATCAGCGCGATGCGTGTCCCTTCGTAGGCGGCCAGCGCCGCCTTGGTGGCCTCCGGTGTCGTCGAAATCGAGTCGTTGACGAACACCACGCCGCCAAACGCATGCTCCTCCAGACGGTGCGGCAGCGGCCGGAACGCCGCGATGCCGCGCACCACACCCTCGAGGTCGGCGCCGGCCTTCAGCGCCACCTTTGTGGCGAGGATGGCGTTGTTCAGATTGTGTTCACCTTTGAGGCGCGAGCGCGACACTGCCGTGGCAATCCGGTCGCGGATGAACGGCGCCAGCGGCGGGATCATCCGGCTGCGGTCGCGCAACGCCGCCAGCACCAGCGGATGCTCGTCCGCGCCGACGCCGAGCGCCACGGGGAAGGGCGCGTCGCGGTCGATCAGGTTCAGCTTGTCCTGATAGTAGCGCTCCACCGTCCGGTGCCAGTCGGTATGCTCGGGCGACAGGTTGGTGATCG
This sequence comes from Devosia equisanguinis, assembly GCA_945888565.1. GTDB lineage: Bacteria > Pseudomonadota > Alphaproteobacteria > Rhizobiales > Devosiaceae > Devosia_A > Devosia_A equisanguinis_A. The sequence continues at coordinate 1,061 of CAMDAL010000189.1, forward strand.
CGGCGATATCCGGCGTGAATGCCAGGTCGGCCGTCTGGTAGCTCGATAGCTCGAACACCACGATCTGGTTCTTGTCGGCAGTCTCCAGCGGCGCGAGGCCCACATTGCCGGCCAGCCCGGCATCGAGCCCCGACTCGGTCAGCATCAGGTGCACCAGCGTCGCGGTGGTCGATTTGCCCTTGGTCCCGGTGATCGCAATCACCTTGCGCCCGGCGCGATACGTCTCGCCCCAGAGGTTGAGGTTGGAGGTCACCGCGATCCCCGCTTCGCGCGCCATGGCGAACACCGGCCGGTAACGCGACACGCCGGGGCTCTTGACGATCGTCCCGAACCGCTTGGCCTCGATCGCCGCCGGCAGGTCGGCGGGCGCGATGAACTCGGCCTCCGGAATATCCGCCTCGCCCGAATCCACCGTCACGAACAGCTTGGTCTCCGGCGAGCGGGACTTGATGAAGCCGGCGGTCGAGCGGGCCTCGCGGCCGGCGCCATAGAGCAGGACGGGAGCATCAAAGCGCATGGGCGGCGACTCGCTGGGCAATGTCGGGCGGGATCAGATGTTCTGTCGTATCGGCCAGCAGTTCGTCCAGCGCCGCCGCTAGCCGGGCGCTACCGTACTGAGTCAGCAGATCCGGCTTCAGCATTGAAACGATTGGCTCCTCGGCCCATTCGGGCATCGACGTGAGCGCCCAGAGGCAGGCTGCCGCCTCCTCGATTTCGCCGACGCATTCCCACGGCTTCTGTCCGGCCAGCCCGGTCAGTTCGCGAAAACTGCGCTCGTGACCCGGCTGCGCCAGCAGGTTCTGGCCAAATATCCCGACCAGTCGTTCCTTCGGCATCACCGGCGCGAAGATCAGGAAGACGAAGTGGCACTTCGGGCAGTTGCCGCACCACAGCGGCCCCGTGTGCCCAGCCAGCTTGAAGTTCTCGTTGCAGCTCGAAAACACGTGGTCGTACTCAGTCCGCCGCGCAAAGATCCGCGCGATCCGCGCCTCGGAGTAGGGCCGCAGCAGCGAGAAATAGCCAAGCGCCCCGCCGGTCGCCCCGGCCAGCACCCCGGCGATCAACCGCTCGAAGTCCAGCGACTTCGAATGCTGGTGGTTCGCCTCGCGCCCGTCGAACTCGACATTGCCCTCGCTGGCCGAGCGCTCGTTAGAGAGCACGATGCGGTTGTAGCCGAACAGCAGGGCCGTCAGCGCCGCGATCATCGAGTTGATCGCCGTCGAGGGCACGTGGCCGTTGTAGAAGCCGGGCTCCTTCGACAGCCGGATCATCTCCGGATCGAGCTTGCGATGCACATAGAGCGGCGGGCGGCCGAGCTTTTCCACCGAGCCGAGGATCGGGCCCTTGGGGTTCACCGCGAACGGGGTGAAATCTATCCCCGCTTCTTCCAGCAGTTGTACGCTCACCAGCGAATCCTTGCCGCCGCCGATCGGCAGCAGGGCGCGGTCGGGGAGGGCCGGAGCGGATGGAGCAGGGCGGTCATCGTCGGGCGCCGAAATCGAAATCTGCCCGAACCGCTTCAGGTTGTTGCGGGCATAGAACTCGCCCAACCCGTTCTCGTACACATCCAGCATAAGTGAACGTTCATTTACATTCAGCGGAATGGCCGTTTCGATGCTGAAAGGCGCACGGAGCTTGAAGTAGCTGACCCCCAGCACCATCGCAGTCAGGTCCAGCAGCCTGGCAAAAGTTTGTGGATTAAATGCGTCCGGATCTCCACCATCAGCAAAAGTCAGCGTCTCTGTGAACACCCGGTCCGCGATGCCATAGCGTAACCGAGCCACCCCCGTCGCGGCGTCGAACTCCGGCTTCTCGATGACGAACCGCTCGCTCATGTGCTCAGTAGATCCTCATCGACAGCCGCAGCACGATATCGGTCGAGAGCCGCTGGAATCCAAATTCGCGCATCGTGCACTGCCAGCCGCTACCCAGCCGCTGGATGTTGAACAGGTTATACCGGGCAGGATCGTGACCGCCCGTGTCCGCCTGCGCCGCCCCCGCGGCCGCCACGCCGACCACCGGCACGTCGCCCTTGGGCCCGGGAATGGCATAGATCGAGGATCGGTGGGTATGCCCGTGCAGCACCAGCTCCGCGCCCGCCTCGGCCACCGCCTCGCGAAACAGCCTGGCGCCCCACAGCCCGAGCCGCGGCTTGAACAGTTCCTGGTTCGGCGGGTGGTGAATCAGCACGACGCGGAAATATCCACCTTCGCCAAGCAGTTGCAGACAGCGCTTCAGCCGAGCCGCCTGGGCCGCATCGATTCGCCCCGCCGCGATCCACGGCGCTGTCGGCACCGCGCTCGAACACGACACGATCGCCACCTCGCCGACCCGGCGCACGAACGGGAACGCTTCCGGCCCTACCGTCTCGCCCGCCATGTAGTCGCCCCAGCGGACCAGCGCCTTGTCGAGCTGGCCCTTGATGTAGGCATCGTGGTTGCCCGGCGACACGCACACCTGCTCTGGCAGTCCCAGTGTTTCCAGCCAGTTGTGCGCGGTGTTGATCTCGGCATCGAGTGCCAGGTTCATCAGGTCGCCGGTCACCGCGGTGAAATCGGGGTTCTGGCCGCGCAGGTGCCGCACCAGCTTCATCAGGCTCTCGCCCGCAAGTGTATGCTCGCGCTTGATCTTCCAGTTGATATAGCCCGTAATTCGCTTGTTCGCGAGATCACGGAGCCGCAGCGGCGGCAACGGGGCGAGGTGGACGTCGCTGAGATGGGCGAGGGTGATCATCGGTCGCGCTCATGCCACGAGCGAGTGGTCAAGGGAAAGCACTTGTCGCCCGGCCGCGGCGATTCGATCCAGCGGAGTTCGCGTATGGCGATGGGCCTGAGGCAGCGCGTCACGACCACCATCCACCTGTTCGTCGCCGGAATCAGGCGGCGGATGACCCTCGGCGCCCGCGTCGCGATGCTCGATGGCGACAAGGTGCTGCTCATAAAGCACACCTATGTGCCCGACTGGCACTTTCCCGGCGGCGGCATCGAACCGGGGGAAACCGCCGCCGAGGCCGGCACCCGGGAGATGCTCGAGGAAACCGGCTTCGAGGCGACCGGCCCGCTGACGCTGTTCGGCTTCTACCATAACCTCAACGAGGCCACCGTCCGCGACCACGTCGCGGTCTACCTCTGCCGAGATTTCCGCGAGGTCCGGGCGTTCCGGCCCAACCACGAGATCGCGGCGATCGGCTGGTTCGGGCCCGACGACCTCCCGGCCGATGTCGATTCGGGCACCGCGCGGCGGGTCGCGGAGATCCTGTCCGCTGCGGAACCGGCGCATCGCTGGTAGCTGGGTCGAGGCTCGCCTCGGCTTTGCCCTGCAACCGAGACACTGCTGCCGCATTGGAAGTCCAGACACTGGCCAGTCGACTTCGGGAGGCCATCTTGAAAAGTGAAGCTCCGGTCCTGATTTATCGTGGACGCAGAAGCCGCCCAGGTGCTAATGCGCCTTTCAGACGTCAGGAGGCGTCCAGGATGGAGAAGGACTTTCACGTGACCCGACGACCGTAACCGGTCGCAACCGCTGGCTTGTTCGGCCGGCGTACCTGTCCTTGTCTCTACTCTCGGACTCTGAGTCACATGATCGCTCCCGTCGTCTCCGTCGCAGCCGAAGCCGCGCCTCCGCAACTCGGCCTGCCCACCATCCGCTTCGCCACGCCGGCCGACGATCGCTTCGTCGAGGACCTGCAGGCGATCGCCTTCGGTCCGGGCCGCTTCGCCCGCACGGCCTACCGGGTGCGCGAGCGCTTCCCGATCGACCCGACGCTGAGCCTCATCGCCGAGGTGAACGGCCAGCCCTGCGGCTCGGTCTGGATGACGCCGATTTCGGTTGGCGGCATCGACGGCTACATGCTCGGCCCGCTCGCCACGCACCCGGATTTCCGCAAGCGCGGCGCCGGCAAACTGCTGGCGAGGGAAGTGAGCCGCATCGCGCTCGAGCGCGGTGAGGGCAGCTTCGTGCTGCTGGTCGGCGACCGCGACTACTACTGCCCGCTCGGCTGGGTACCGACCATTCCCGGCGCCGTGGTCTGGCCCGGCCCGGTCGATCCGACGCGCGTGCTGTGCTATTCGCAGGTCCCGACCATGGCGGCGCGTCTCGCCGGCCCGATCAAGGCTTTCGGCGCCAAGAAGCGTTCCTGAACCACCGGAGCCCGGCTTGGCTGCCGACGACGACCTCATCGCGCGAATCGGCAGCAGGCTGCTGGCGTCACCGGAGCCGGTCGCGCCTGCGGCGCTCACGCCCGACTGGGCGCCCGACATCCCGCCCGATCGGCCCCCCGTACCCGCCGCGGTCCTGATCAGCCTCATCCGCAGGCCAGAAGGGGTGTCGATCCTCTACACCGAGCGCTCGCCGGACCTGCGCTCCCACTCGGGGCAGATCGCGTTCCCGGGCGGCAAGATCGACCCCGAGGACAGCGGCCCCGGCGCTGCCGCGGTGCGCGAGGCGGGCGAGGAGGTGTCGATGCACGCCGCCGATGCCCGCATCCTGGGCTACATGCCGCTGTACTACACCGGCACCAACTACCTGATCACCCCGGTGGTCGCCGAAGTTATTCCCAGCGCCCCGTTCATCCCCAACCCTGGCGAGGTTCGATCAGTGTTCGAGGTCCCGCTCGACTACCTGATGGAGCCCGGAAGCTACTCAACCTTTCGTATCAATCGGGCCGGGCGCGAGCATTCGACCTGGCAGATCAATCATTCCGGGCTTGTCATCTGGGGAATTACCGCGAACCTTACGCGACGTTTCCACGATCTGGCGTTGCGCCCGGAGGCCGGTTGAACACGGGGGATAGCGAAAGCCGGCTCAGGCGGGCCGAGTGGCTGATGCGACCGGAGACGCAGCGCCTCATGGCGTTGCTCGATGGGGCGCAGGCTCGCACCCGTGCCGTCGGCGGCATCGTGCGCGATACGCTGCTCGACCTGCCGCATGCCGCCGCCGACGTGGACCTCGCCACCGAACTCACGCCGGAGGAGGTGACTCATCGTGCCCGTCGTGCGGGTGTCGCCGCCTATCCCACCGGCATCGAGCACGGCACCGTCACTCTCAAGCTCGATTCGCTGCTCGCCGAAGTCACCACCCTGCGCGAAGATGTCGAGACCGATGGGCGGCACGCCGTGGTCCGGTTCGGCACCAGCTGGAAGCAGGACGCGGCGCGGCGCGACTTCACGATGAACGCGCTCTACGCCGGCATGGACGGTACCCTGTTCGACCCGCTTGGCGGCCTCGACGACCTGCTTGCCCGCAAGGTCAGGTTCATCGGCGACCCCGCGCAGCGCATCGCCGAGGACCGACTGCGCGTCTTCCGCTTCTTCCGCTTCTCAGCCAGCCACGGCAGTGAGCGCATCGATCCGGACGGCTATGCGGCCTGCAAGGCCGCCGCCGGCACGCTGGGACGGCTCGCGGCGGAGCGGGTCGGGGCGGAAATGCGCCGCATGCTGGCGCTGCCGCGGGTCGGCAACACCCTGGCTGCCATGATCCGCGCCGGGGTGCTCGACCTGCCGGATGGCGCGGTCAAGCTGCTGCACCAGTACGAGCGCCGCGCCCGACGCCCCAATCTTACCGGGCGCCTCGCCATCCTGCTGACCTCCGTTTCTGCTGACGCTCTGCAGGAAACCTGGCGGCTGTCGAACGACGAAATCCGCACAGCATCCGCGGTGCTGACCGTCGCGCGGCTGCTTGGTGATTTCGGGATCTATGAGGCAGCCTATCGCCACCCTGCGGGACTGGCCGATGGCGTCGACGTCGCCATGGTGCTGTCTGACTGGGGTGAGGCGGGCAGGGCGGCGGTGGTGGAACAGCTGGAACGGCTCGACGTCCCCCGCTTCCCGGTCGGTGGCGAGGACCTGATCGCCGCCGGGCTGCGGCCCGGCCCCCTGCTGGGCGCGGAGCTCGAACGGCTCGAGCGGCTCTGGATCGAGGGCGGTTTCACCCTCGATCGCGAGGCTCTGCTGGCGCTGTCCCGGCGCTGATCAGTTCGACGCCTCGCCCTTTTCCTGCACGCGAGCCTTGATCTGCTCGACCATTCCCGGCCGGATCTCGTCCTCGCCGTGGGCGGAACGCAGGTGCTCGGCAGCGCGGCGGACCACCTCGGCCTGATCCTCGGCCTCGGTATGCCAGTGGCACCCCGGAACGAGAGTGCCGCATTCGAAAGATTTCATGGGTCTGCTCCTCGACTTTCGAGCCCCACTGCAAAACGCCGATCGTGGCCGCAAGTTCCCTTGAGTGCTGGGCTCTAAGGCTGACAAAGCTTTAATACTTGTCGATGATAGATCAGTGCGAGCGGCGCAGCAGGAGAGCAGACTACTGCGGCCATGGAGCTAACGATGCATCGGCCTAACGCACTCTTGGAGCAACCGCGCTATCTCGTTGTCGTCGTATGCGACGAAGACAGTGCTCCGGAGTCCGATAACTTGGCGGCCCAACTGGCGCTCCCGCTGTGGCTGCTCGGCTGCGAAAGCGACATCGTTCTGGGCGACATTGCGCAAGTGATCGTCAACATCAACATGCGCAGTGCAGCATCCGTTGAGGCCCTCAAGCGGCTGTTGTCAGGATTGCCGCTGACGGTTTTGCGCCGCTTTATCGTCGACAACGGCACCGCAACCTACGCCTCCCGGGTCCAGGCCAATTCTCTTGGGGCTACCCACCATGTTAGCCCGTCTTATTCACGCTGGGCCTGAAAGTGGGTTGGCGGACGTAGCGTAAGCAGC
>CAMDAL010000190.1 GCA_945888565.1 Devosia equisanguinis
CCTGCCGCAGGTCGCGACGGATGCCGAGGATCACGGCGACCAGCATGGCGAGCAAGAACCCGGCGGCAGCGCCCGCACCGACCATCACCACCGAACGCGGCGGCCAGGCGCGGGCGGCGGGCGGCACGGCGGTGGAGATGACGCGGATATTGGTCGTATCGATCTGCTCGCGCTCGGCCACCTGCTTGGCGCGGCTGAGGAAGGCCTCGTAGATGGTGGTGGCGGAGGCAGCATCGCGCTCCAGCTCCCGCAGCGCCACCAGCGCCTCGTTGTCGGCAAAGACGTTTGTCTTGAGCGCGTCGGCGCGGGCGGTGAGCGCCGCGAGACCGGACTTCGCCTCCTCCAGCGTCACCTTCGCGGCGGCGACAATGCGGCCGAGTTCGGCGGAGAGCTCGCCCTGCGCGGCGGCAAGCTCGGTGGTGAGCCGCACGATGGTGGGGTGGCGCGGACCATAGACGGTCGACTGGGCATCGAGCTGCGAGCGCAGCCCCGCCACCTGGCTGCGGAGCGCCACGAGGCTGGCAGAACCCTGCGTATCGGCGCTGGCGCCGGCCGCGACCAGCTCATCATAGGCCGACTGGGCGGCGATGACGCGGGCCTGCGCCTCGACCACCTGGGCGTTGAGCTGGGTGAGGGTCTGGTTGCTGACCAGTTCGCCGGAGCTGGCGGCAAGGTTGTTGGCCCGCTTGTAGGCCTCGACCTTCTCCTCGGTGACCTTGACGTTCCCCTTCAGCTCGTTGAGCCGGTCGTTGAGCGCCTCGGCAGTGCGCGAGGCGCCCTGCGACTCGGCGGTGGCGAGTTCGGTCTGGAAGGAGCGGACGATGGCGTCGGAGATACGGATCGACTTTTCGGGGCTCTCCGATGAAACGAACAGCGTCGCGACGAAGCTCTTGTCGTCGGCCTTGGCAGTGACGCGCTTGGTCAGCGCGCCGAGTGCCGCGAGCTGCGGGTTCGGCTCGACCTTGTCGCCGGAGCCGGGCAGCAGCGACCCGAGCGAGAGGCCGGGATCGGGGTTGTAGAACTCCTTGTCGGCGGCGAGGTCGAGTTCATCGACGACGCGCGTCAGCACGTTACCCGAGGTCATGACGCGGAACTTGCTGCCGGCGTTGAGCAGCGCGCTGTCGACCTGGCCCGATTGCTGGAACAGGTCGTCGGGGACCACCTGCAGGTTGGCCGGATCGATCAGGAGGTCGGTGGAGACGGTGTATTTCGGCGTCGCGACCACGGCGTAGATGCCGCCCGCGATGCCGCCGATGATCGCGAGGATCAGCCCCAGCAACATGCCGCGACCCAGCCAGGTGAACAGCCGACCGAAGTCGAGCTCGAGGAAATCGCCGACCTTGTTGAGGGTAATGGTCTCGACGGGCGCGGCAGCAGCGGGTGCGGCGTCATTCGCCGGGGTCGCGCGGGCGACCGGCTCGGCGGCGCCAATGGGGCGGCGCATGCCGATCATGCTGGTGTCGAGGCGCGCGAAGGCTCGGGCGCCGGAGCGGTTCACGGTGTCGGGCCTGTCGGCAATGTCGGACATGCGATAACGCCTCGTTGGGGAAGTTCGGCCGTTAGGGCTTTATATACCAAGCCCCTGCGGACGCGGCGGGAATGGGGTTTCTTGGTTAAGCTCAGCCGGCACTGTCGATGACCTCGATACCGCCGGCCCGGTTGAGCGTGTGGATGCCTCGCCGGTCCCAGGCCGTGCCGGGGCGCACCGGCTGCGGCGCGGCGAAGCGAACGCGCTGCTCGTCCAGTTCGACCAGTTCGGCGAGGCCGAGGCCGCCGCCATAAGTGCGGCTGCCATCCTGCACCGGCAGGAACAGCTTCTCGCCCTGACGGACGAACGCGCCGCCCGGGCGGGCCGCGCTGCGGTCGATCAGCACCGGGTTCATCGGGTGTGGCAGCCACGGACCATCCAGGCGGTCGGCGCCGAACACCACCATGGTGTCGGAATGGTTCCCCTGCGAGTGACGCTCGGTGCCGAACAGCCAGAAGCGGCCGTCGCGCTCGAGCAGCGTGGCATCGGAGATCTCGCGATCGGCGATGAGGGTGGCGTGGCGGACCCAGCGGTCGGGGAAGCGCTCGGCGCGATAGAGCACGACCTCGCGGGCCGAACTGGTCTCGGGGATCATCCAGACATCGCGGCCCAGCGCAAACACCTGCGGGTAGCTGAGGTGGTGCGGCTCGACCAGCACCTGCCTGGGCATGCCGAAGCGGCCGTCGGGTCCGAGTTCGGCAACCGAGATGACGCCGCGCGACAGCTCGTAGGGAAACTCCTCGACGAACAGGAAGGTGCGGCCTTCGTGCTCGATGACGAAGGGATCGGCGAAGAAGCGCTTGCCGTCGTCGGGCAGCAGCGCGAACGGCGCGCCAGACAGCGACCCGTCCCCGGCGACACCCTGCCCGTCTAGGCGGCGATAGGCGGTCTGCCAGTAGAAGGGGCGGTTGCGGAGGCGGTGGATCCGGCGCCCGATCAGGCCGGCAGCGAGGTTGGGCAGGTAGCGCAGCAGCAGGTCGGAGCCCGAGCGCTGGCGCGGCAGGCGGACCGGTTCGGGCAGCGGCGTCAACTGGCCGGCGGCGAAGCGCGCGACAGACTGCTCGATGAGGCCGATGGCGCCCGCGAGGAGGTCGGATGCACCCTGGGTAAGCCAGACGCGGTCGCCGATCATCGGACGGGCGCGGCCGACTGCCACGCCATCGAGCCAGGCGACGATCTCCGGCAGTTGCGCGTTGCCGATCATCTGCGACAGGCCAGCGCCGAGCTGCATCTGGCCGGCGAAGGACAGAGCGAGGGCTGGCGCATCGCCCTGCCCTGCGGCGCCGGTGAGATCGACGACGAGATCAGCCTTGCCGTGGCGTTCGGCCGGCAGCGGCCGCAGCGCCAGCAGCGAACCGGGACGGTGGCTTTCAATGCCGAGGATGGTGGCGAGTCCGCGCATCCTCGGCTCCGGGCCCGTATGCGCGATGCTCACGTCGTGACCAGCGCGCTCAAGTCGCCTGAGCAACTCCATCTGCCAGCGACGAGCACTATCTGAGTACAATGTAACTAAAATTTGCATAAAATTCGAATTACCAACTTCAGCCGCGACACTACAGCTGTAGCAGCAAGCTAAACATGCAAACAACAACTGAACCTGACTTAGGTAAATGTCGTCATGGTGTTAATCATATCTTAAGAGAGATGGGCACGGAGGCGCGCCGACGGGGTAGTATGCTTTCGGAGGACAGCTGGAAACAGCGTCCGGATCGACTGAACGGACCCGAAGCCATGAACTTCCATTCGCTGCCAGAACGCCCGCGCCGGCTGAAGCTGCTCATCGTATTCGGCACGCGCCCCGAAGCGCTGAAGTGCTTCCCTGTCGCCAGGGCGGCGATCGACAGCCCGCATATCGACACCGAGATCTGCGTCACGGCCCAGCATCGCGAGATGGTGGACAGCGTGATCGCGCTCACCGGCATGCCGGTCGACTACGACCTCGACGTCATGTCGCACGGGCAGACGCTGTTCGATGTGACCGCGAAAGTGCTCAAGGGCATGGAGGCGGTGCTGGAAAAGTCTCGGCCCGACATCGTCATGGTGCAGGGCGACACGACGACGGCGATGACCGCCGCGCTCGCCGCATTCTACAAGCGCGTGCCCGTAGCCCATATCGAGGCGGGGCTGCGCAGCCACAACATCGACAGCCCTTTCCCCGAAGAGCTGAACCGGCTGATCGCCGGCAACATCGCCACCTGGCATTTCGCGCCCACGGCCGAAGCGCGCGACAACCTGATCCGCGAGGGGAAGAACCCCGACGCCATCTTCGTTACCGGCAACACGGTCATCGACACGCTGCTGCATTTTTCGGGCTCGATCGATGCCGACGACGCGGTGAGCCGCGAACTGGCCTCTCGCTTTCCGTTCCTCGACGCATCGAAGAAGCTGATCCTTGTGACCGGTCATCGGCGCGAGAACTTCGATGGCGGCATCGAACGCATCTGCACGGCGCTGAAGCGGTTGGCGACCCGGGGTGACGTGCAGATCGTCTACCCGGTGCACCCCAATCCGAATGTCCGCGGTGTGGTCGCGGCGGAGATCGGCAATGTGCCGAACATCCACCTGATCGAGCCGCAGGACTACCTGCCATTCCTCTACCTGCAGAAGCGCAGCTACCTGGTGTTGACCGACAGTGGCGGCGTGCAGGAAGAGGCCCCGTCGCTCGGCAAGCCCGTGCTGGTGATGCGCGAGAACACCGAGCGCCCCGAGGGCGTCGCCGCCGGCACGGCCCGGCTGGTCGGCACCGACGTCGAAATCATCGTCGCCAACGCGACCCGCCTGCTGGACGACCCGGCGGCCTATCGCGGCATGGCGGAAACCCACAACCCCTACGGCGATGGCCGGGCCAGTGCCCGGATCGTCGAAGAACTACTGCGGCATGTCTGAGGCTGGAATGTCTGAAATCAACACCGTTTCCGTTGTCGGCATGGGCTATATCGGCCTGCCCACCTGTGCGATTTTCGCGAGCCGCGGGCTCGACGTGATCGGCATCGACGTCAACCCCAAGGTGGTCGAGAAGGTCAACCGCGGCGAGATCCACATCGTCGAGCCGGACCTCGACGGGCTGATCCAGAAGGTGGTGGCGAATGGCAGGCTGCGGGCGTTCACGACGCCGCAGCCGGCCGATGCGTTCGTGATCGCTGTCCCGACGCCGATCACCCACGACCACAAGCCGGATATCTCCTACGTGCTGTCGGCGGCGCGGAGCATCGCGCCCGTGCTGAAGAAGGGTGACCTCGTGGTGCTGGAATCGACCTCGCCGGTCGGCACCACCCGCCGCATGACCGCCGTGCTCGCCGAGATGCGCCCGGACCTGAAATTCCCACACATCCATGGCGAGAAGGCCGATGTGCTCGTCGCCTACTCCCCCGAGCGCGTGCTGCCGGGCAAGGTGCTGACCGAACTGATCAACAATGACCGCTCGATCGGCGGGCTGTCGAAGGCCTCGTCGGCGCGGACGGTGGAGCTGTACGGCAAGTTCGTCGGCGGCGACCTGTTCATCACCTCGGCCGAGAGCGCCGAGCTGGTGAAGCTGACCGAGAATGCCTTCCGCGACGTCAACATCGCCTTCGCCAACGAACTGGCGGCGGTCTGCCAGGACCTGTCGCTGAACGTCTGGGAGGTGATCGACCTCGCCAACCGGCACCCGCGGGTCAACATCCTGCAGCCCGGCCCCGGCGTTGGCGGCCACTGCATCGCAGTGGACCCCTATTTCATCATCGACGCCGCACCGGACAGCACGCGCCTGATGAGCGCGGCGCGGCGCATCAATTCAGATCGGCCCTTCGCTGTCGTGCGAGACATCGAAGCGGTGCTGGACCCGACTCGGACGCAGACGGTCGCATGCCTCGGCCTCAGCTTCAAACCCAACATCGACGACTTGCGCGAGAGCCCGGCCGTGGAGGTGGTGAAGCTGCTGGCCGAGGTACCGAATATCAGGGTGATCGCTGCCGAACCGCACACCCAGGCGTTGCCGCATGAACTTCAGAACCTCGGCATCACGTTCACCGATGCGCTGAGCGCCATCGACAGGGCCGACATCGTCGTGCTGCTCGTCGACCACCGCCAGTTCTCGCTTATCGACCCCGAGGCGCTCAAGGACAAGCAGTTGATCGATACCCGCGGGCTGTGGACCTGGAAGAAGGCCAGGAAGCCGGATGCCCGCATCGAAGGCAACAGATCGCGCGAGGCGGCGATGGCGCCGCACCCGCTGCGCCGAGCCACGGACCGTGCCGCATGAACACACACGCTTTCGGCTGGGAGTTCCACCCGCTGCTCGCCTCGCGACGCGCCGAGTTTCTCGGTGCGCCGCTGCACCTTGTCACGATGGCCGAAACGCTCGACCTCGCCGATGAGGCAATGACGCTGCGCAAGCCCATGCACCACACCGTGGTGAATGTGGCCAAGCTCGTCACCATGCAGAAGAACGCCGAGCTGCATGAGGATGTCACCAGCGCCGACCTGATCAATATCGATGGGGCGGGCGTGATGTATGGCGCCCGGCTGATGGGCATCGAAGTGCCCGAGCGGGTCGCCGGCGTCGACATCATGGAGAACCTGTTCCGGCTGTGCGCCGAGCGGGGGTTCCGACCGTACCTGCTGGGGGCCGAACAGGCTGTGCTGGCCTCGGTCGTGGCGCGCCTGCGCCAGCAATACCCGACGCTCGAGATCGCCGGCTGGCACGACGGCTATTTCAAGCCCGAGCAGGAGGCCGAGGTGATCGACGGCATCAACGCCTCGGGCGCCGACTGCCTGTTTGTCGCCATGCCGACGCCGCGGAAGGAGCGGTTTCTCAAGAAGCACCGCAACCGGCTGCTGCCGAATTTCGTGATGGGCGTCGGCGGCAGCTTCGACGTCTATGGCGGCAAGGTGAGCCGCGCGCCGCGGCTGGTGCAGGCGATCGGCCTCGAGTGGCTGTATCGCGTGCTGCAGGAGCCGGGCCGGCTGTGGCGGCGCTACTACGAGACCAACACGGCTTACCTCGTGCTGCTGTGGCGGGCGCTGCGCTCGCGCAGGCAAGCCCGGCAATAGAGCATTTTCCAGTCCAATGCAGCCAACTGCCCCGCCTTCACGGCGGGGTTTCTGTTTGGGGGTCAGGCGCGAGCGAGTTTGGCGCGCACCGTGCTGGCCAGCGCCTTGGTCTCGGCCGGATGCAGCAGCGACTGCAGCGCCAGGAAGATGAGGCTACCCGCAGTGCCGCCCACGCCGAGCTTGACGATCGGCCAGGCATCGCCGGCAAGGCTGGAGCCGAGCCAGGCGGCGACGCCGGAAGCAACTGCCACCAGCGCCGAAGCGCCAAGGTCGAGCCACGGGATCGGCACCGGGGTGAGACGGCGGCTGACGAGGATATCGGCAACGAGGGTGGTCGCCGTACCGAGCGCCAGCGCCGTGGCGGCGCCGACCGCCGCATGGTGCGGGATCAGCAGCAGCGAGGCGCCGATGGTGACGATGGCGCCCGGGGTGAGCGTGATCGCCAGCAGCCAGGGCCGCTTGTGGGCGTGGTAGACGTTGACGAACACGTAGTTGGAGAAGTTGGCGAAAAGGATCGACAGCGCGATCAGCGGGAACAGTTCGCCGACATGGCCGTGATACGCGACCGGCAGTAGCAACTCCGCGATCTCGTGGCTGAGCGCGATCAGGAGGGCAGCTATGGGGAAGCCGAGTTGCGCCATCAGGCCCATCTGGCGCGACAGGTAGCGCGCCGCAGCCTCGGGACCTTCCCGGTCGAAGCGGCTGACCATCTCGGGGAAGGCGCCCATGTTGATGGCATTGGCGATGGTGTCGATCGGCTGCCGGGCCAGCGCGTACGCGGCAGCGAACACGGCGACCGCGCCAGCATCAAAGTAGATCTTGAGCAGGACACGCTCGGCGCTGCTGAGGCCGAAGGCGATGACGGCCATGGCAATGAGCGGAACCCCGAGCGTCAGCAGTTCGCGGTAGCTGAAGCGCGACGCTCCCGGCACCACTCGGCGCAAGGCCACCGACAGGGCAACAATGCCGGCCAGCAGGGTGGCCAGCGAGGAGGCCAGCGAGACCATGAGGAAGCTGTCGTGGAAGATCCAGATGGCCGCGACCGGCAGGACCAGCTGCAGCGCGGCGCGGGCGAACTCCAGGAGCGAATACGTGCCGTGCCGCTGCTGCATCTGCAGAATGGTGAGCGCGCAGCGGCTGACGGCCGCGACACAGAGATAGACGCCGACCGCAACCGAGAACTC
>CAMDAL010000191.1 GCA_945888565.1 Devosia equisanguinis
TGCGTGGCGTTGAGCCGTGAAGGCGGGCCGGGCGCTTTCCTGTCGGTCAGCCCGGCAGGCCCGTCTGCGTTGAACTTAACCACCCAGTCCCGGATGATCTGCAACGTCACGCCACCAAGTCGCGCTGCCTCGGTGCGCGATGCGCCCTCGTAGATCGCCGCCAGCGCCAGCAACCGCCGCGCCTGCCCACCATCCTGGGACTTTCGCGCGGCCGCCCTCACCAAGGCCACATCAAAGTCGGTGCGAAGCGGGATCGGCATGGCAAACTCCAGATCGTTTGCCACCTTGAATCAGCACCCGATCATCCTGGCAACCCCACCAGAGTCATCCTCCCCGAGACTTGGTATGACCTGTTGCGCGCGATGGGCGCGGGTTGTATCCCCGCGTCCATGAGCCAGATGACCAGCTTTACCGCCGCTTCCACCCTCAGCCACGCCGAGCTTGAAGAAGGCGCAGCGCTGGCCCCCCGTTTCGATGCACAGGGACTGGTGACTGCCATCGTGCAGGAGGTTGGCAGCCTCAGGGTGCTGATGCTGGCGCACATGAACGCCGAGGCGTTGCAGCTGACGCTCTCGACCGGCGAGGCGCATTACTGGTCGCGCTCTCGGTCCAAGATCTGGAAAAAGGGCGAGAGCTCCGGCGAAATCCAGAAGGTCGTCGAGATCCGGGTCGACTGCGATCAGGATGCCGTGCTGCTGCTGGTGGAGCAGACCGGCCGCGGCGCAGCCTGCCATACCGGACGCAAGAGTTGCTTCTACCGCATCATCGAGGATGGGGCGCTGCGCGACAGCGGCGAACCGCTGTTGTTCGACCCAAAGGCGGTCTACCGCGCTCAATAGTGCGGCGGAGGCGGTTCCTTGCCGGCGAGTGCGGGGTGCGCCTCGACGTCGCGGAGGGCGGAGCCGAGATGGTTCAGTTCGCGCTTCAGGGCTTCTATCTGCTTGTAGTGCTCGGCGAGCGCCACAGACAGCTCCTCGATCGTCTGGTCCTGGAAGGCGATGGTGGTCTCGAGCTTTTCGATGCGGGCGAGCAATTCTGGTTCGCTACTCACAGTGCGTCCTCCTTCGGCTTGCGCTCGAACAGCGGGACCAGCAGCAGGCCGGCGAGGAAGCCACCCAAGTGGGCCTGCCACGATATCGTGCCGGTGCCGCCGAACAGGTCGGGAAGCAGTGGCACCACCGCGTTGCCGGCGATCCACACCAGGATGAAGACGCCGGCGCGCCGGTCGCGCACCAGTTCCCCGAAAGTGGCCAGTTGCCGGCCAAGCAAGTGCTGCTGGCCCGTCTCCGGGTCGCGGTGGACGATCAGTGGCTGGAAGATGAAGCGGCATGCGGCGCCAGTCAGGCCGGCCACCCCGCCCGAGGCGCCGATCAGGATGCCAGCCGACGGGAACGCCGCGAACAGGGCGGCACCGGCGGCTGACGAGACGAAGAACAGAACCAGCATCGGCCAGAAGCCGTAGCGGCGCGCCACCGGGGTGCCGAAGGCAGCGAGCCAGACGCTGTTGAAGCCGAGGTGCAGCCAGTCGGCGTGCAGCATCGCGTAGGTGAACGGGGTCCAGATGAGCGGCAGCATGCCGCCGGGGAGTTCACCGGGATCGGTGATGCGGAAGCTGGTGAACGCTGTCCAGATCAGCAATAGCAGGTCGCTCCGTTCGTTAAGAACGAGGCTCCGGGCCAGATGCACGGCCAGCATCAGGGCCAACAGGGCGAGAATGCCGGCCGGGAGGTTAATGGCCGGCTCGCGGGCATCTTGGCGTTGATTTTGCTTGGATTCCGGCGTTTCGGTCATGCTGGTGTTCCGATCATGGCGCCCTTCTATCCCAATCCACTGACTTATCCACACGGCCCCCGCCACGTTAACCCTAACAATTGTTTAAGGGCGATTTTCGAGGAGGGTTTTGCGAGGGTTGGATTCGCGGCGGCGGACTCCTCATGGGGTACGGCCATGGGTTTGGGACAGGTTCTATCACGATGCAAAAAGCCAGCACCAAGGGGCTATTCGACTACTGGAACGCCCTGCGGGGTTCTCGTTCGGCGCCTGACCGGCGCGATATTGACCCGACGCGCATCCGATCGGCGCTGGCCAACACCTTCATTCTCGAGCTCAACGAAGCCAACGAGTTCGACTTCCGCCTCGCCGGCTCACACCTCTGCTCGGCCTATGCACGGGAGCTCAAGGGCCGGTCGTTCACCCGCCTCTGGCACGAGCGCGACAAGGACGCGATCGATACGCTGGTGCGCGCCGTGACCGAGGACCACGCGGTGGCGCTCGTCACCTTCCAGGGTACGACGGCGGTCCAGACCCGCCTGACGATCGAGACGATCCTGCTGCCGCTGCGCCACAACGGCACCACCGGCTCCCGGCTGCTCGGGGCGATGACCGCAACTGACGAGCCTTACTGGTTCGGCGTGCAGCCGATCGTCGAACAGCGGATCACCGGCTTGCGACTCATCTGGCCGGATGACGTGTCGATCGATGAAATGGCTCGCGATGTGGCGACAGCGGTGCCATCGGCGGAGTTTGCGGCGTTCGCGACGGCCAATTCGTCCGTACCCGCTCCGCTTTCAGCGACGGTGTATGGACGTTCGGCGCGCCGCTACGCCCACCTGGCCGTGATTGACGGCGGCCGGCGCGGATAAATCGGTCGATCGGACGGTTTGCAGGGCATTCACATCATTTTCGGTTAACCAAACATCGATAGCCTACAAAGGTCATTGTTTATCGACCTTGCGGGCTCCCATGCTCACCGAAGACACAGCCTCGCCGCGCGTTGCCAGACCGCTGCGGACCTACGAGCAGATGCCGCGCTTCCAGCGCGTCAAGGTGTCGGTACTGGGTCGCTACATGCTGACCAACCGGTCGGAGTATCCCTGCCAGGTGTTGGAGATGAGCCCCGGCGACGCGGTGGTCGTGGCACCGGTTTCCGGTACGGCCGGCGAGCGCGTGGTGGCTTATCTCGATCACGTCGGCCGCGTCGAGGGCACGATCACCGAGGTAATCGAAGGCGGGTTCAAGATGGAACTCGCCGCTTCACCCCGCAAGCGCGACAAGACGGCAGCGCAACTGACATGGCTCGCCAACAAGGATGTGCTCAACCTGCCCGAAGACCGGCGGCATGAGCGCGTGGTGCCTGACAACCGGCACTCGAGTGTCGTGCTCGATGATGGGCGTCGATACAACTGCAAGATCATCGACATTTCGCTGTCAGGCGCGGCAATCGAGCTGGCTGTCCGGCCAGCGATGGGTACGCCCGTGACGCTGGGCCGGATGCGGGCCAAGGTGATCCGGCATTTCCCCGAAGGCGTGGCGGTGGAGTTCGCCTCCGCGCAGGAAATGCTCACCGTGGTACAGCAGAACCTGCGGATGGGCTGAGGCGCTTCCCGAACTGATTCCGGGCCTCGGCCCAACTCGTTATTTTCCCTTGCTTTTCACGCTTAACAGCTCCTTTCGGAGACTGTTCGATTTCGCATAAAAACTAGCTGGCAGTTTTTCGACCGACGAAATTCGGCCCCGGCATCTTGGCTCCCATCAGGGGGCAGTTCCGATGTCGAAGCTCAAATCCTTCTTTGCGGCCGGTGTGGCGGTGGGCATGGCGATGTTCATTCTCGCGATGCCGGGCAAAGCAGCCGAGGTGGATTTTTCCAACGCGGCGTTCGCGCCGTCGGGAGAGCTGACCTCGGTGCCGATCGGTGCCTCGCAGTTCTGCAAGGCGAACCGGGGCGAATGCGCGGTCAACCGCAACGTCATCGAGGCGATGCCGCTCGACGAGCAGCGCTGGGCGCAGCTGGTGAACACCAACAACCTGATCAACAGCGCCATCGTGCCGGTTACCGACATCGACTACTACCGGCAGGACGAAGTGTGGGCCTACCCCACCGAGGGGTATGGCGACTGCGAGGACTATGCGCTGGCCAAGCGCAAGGCGCTGATCGCCGATGGCTGGAACCCCTCGACACTGCTGATCACCGTGGTGCGCCAGGAGAATGGCGACGGTCACGCGGTGCTGATGGTACGCACCGACCGCGGCGACCTGGTGCTCGACAACCAGGACGGTCGGGTGCTGGTGTGGAACCAGACGCCCTACCAGTACCTCAAGCGCCAGTCGCAGGCCGATGCCAGCCGCTGGGTCGACCTCGTCGACAACCGCGCCGGCCTGATGGTGGCATCGGCTCGGTAGAGCTTAACTGAAGATGGTGAAGTAGCCGCCGAGCAGCACCAGTCCGGTGATGAAGGCCCAGCCGAAGGCGACGAAGGCCGACACCAGTGCCATCGACAGCGACAGGGTGCCCCCCCGCTCCTGCTGCCAGCCCATCTGGAGCATGATGTAGGGGCCGCAGAAGAAGCTCATCGCGACATTGCCGAACATCTGCAGCACGGACTTGCCGTCGCAGCGGAGCATGGCCTGCTCTTTCGTCAGCCACTGGTAGAGGTAGGTGCCCATGCCGGCCACGCAGATGCCGACGGACATGATGAAGCCTGCCAATACCAACTCGCGCAGCATGTCCGTCCCCAAAGCCCGACGATCTTGTTAACTGTTTGTTAAGGATATCGAGCGTCCTTTGAGCTGTCACTCCCCCTGCCCTCCGCTTGGTTAATTTGCACATGTCCGGCGATGCAGAGCCCCACCCAAGCCCGCTCGGGTTCAACCTGATGGCGATCGCCGTCGGGGCGGCGATGCTGGCGCTGGGCGCGGCCTACCTGATCGATGCCGCCGGCAAGGCGAACCGGAGCGATGGTCGCGGTGACGATATCGGCCTGGTGCTGAACCGGTCGCTGGGTGGGCATGACCTGCAGATCCCGGCAAGCTGGTTCCGCTATGAGGAGCTGGCGACGGACGGATTTGCCAAGCAGATCGAACTGAGGCTGCAGCTACCGCTTGGTGCGAAGGGCAAGGCGCAGACGATCGACGTGACGCTGCTGCCGCGCAGCCGGGCCCGGCCGAGTGCCGCGCTGCTCGACGGGGTGTACCTGCATCAGTTCGAGGATGGGCAGTTGAGCGGCGGACCGGTGGGGCTGGTGGGCAAGCCGCTCAGGCCGACCGAAGGCTATGCCGGCGAGGTGGTCTGGTATGACGCGCTGGCGGCTGACCCGTTCGTCGCGAAGTGCTCAAAGCCGGTGGAATCGGCGGTAGTCGGGCAGTGCCTGCGAACGGTGTACCTGGCGCCGGGGATTGCCGCGGTCTACGCGTTCCCCGAAACGGCGCTCGCCGGATGGCGGGCGTTCGATGCGGAGATGGGCGAGCGGCTGCGGGAGATCGGGGCGCTGTAGGAGCGCCCCCGCATTTAGGGGTGTCCGGGAGGTAGCGCACGTTGCCCCCCTCCACCGTCTTCGGCGGTCCCCCTCCCCCGCAGGCGGGAGAGGTTTCAAGCAAGGCTCAGTGGATGTCTTCGAGGTCGACGTCGAGGATGGCCATCTGGAAGTTGTAGGAACGGTCGCCGTCTTCGTCGTCGACGTAGATGAGGCCGAGAAATTCCTCGCCGAGATAGACTTCGACGCTGTCGTTCTGCTTGTTGCGCGGACGCACGTCGATGGCGCGGTTGCTGAACTTCTGCTGCAGGAACTTCTGGAGCTTGATGATTTCGGGGTGGTTCAATTCGAGCTCCTGAGAGGCTTCTTCGGGGTGCGCCACAATAGGCATAATGGCCTGCCGGGCAAGTGTCGGGCGGCCTTTTTCACGGCTGAGATGGCGGAATTCGGGCCGGGGTTCAACCCGTGGTGTCGAGGCTGAGCGACTGATCCATGACGGAGGCCGGGTGGGCCGTGCCGGCCTCGCCGATGATGCGGGCAGGCACGCCGGCAACCGTGACTCGCGGTGGCACTTCCTTGACCACGACCGAACCGGCGCCGATGCGGGCGCACTCGCCGACCTTGATGTTGCCAAGCACGATTGCCCCGGCGCCGATCAGCACGCCATTGCCGATCTTGGGGTGACGGTCTTCCTCGGACTTGCCCGTACCGCCCAGCGTTACGCCCTGCAGGATGGAGACGTTGTCGCCGATCACCGCAGTTTCGCCGACAACGAAGCCGGTGGCATGGTCGAGCATGATGCCCTTGCCGATGCGGGCGGCCGGGTTGATGTCGACCTGGAACACGGCGGAGGAACGACTCTGCAGATAGAGCGCGAAATCCTTGCGGCCGCTCATCCACAGGGTGTGGGTGAAGCGGTGCGTCTGGATGGCGTGGTAGCCCTTGAAGTAGAGGAAGCCGTCGACCGCCTTGTGCAGCGCGGGATCGCGCTCGAGGGTAGCTGCAAGGTCGGCGCGGGCTTCGAGGCCGATCTCCGGGCGAATGGCGAGAGCATCGTGGAAGGCCTGGCGGATCAGGTCGGCCGACACATCGGGATGACCGAGGCGTTCGGCGAGGCGATGGGCGAGCGCCGACTCGAAGCCATCGTGATTGAGAACGTTCGAATAGACGAGGTTGGCGAGCGAAGGCTCAGCCTGCGCCACACGTCGGGCGCCCGACGTGACCGCATCCCACACCGGATCAATGGTGGCGACTTCGGCAGTGCGACTGATCGTGCTCATTGACAGGCTCTCCATCGGCAGATGCCGATATAAGACAGTTGATGCTCGAAAACCAACCCATAGCGCACAAAAAGGTTCGCCGCGCCTGAACTGCGGCTGAATGGTTACTCAGGGCGCGTGGCGCGAGAGAAAATCCAGCGCAGCGCGCTTGAAGGCGGGATCGCCGGTGGCACGCATGTGATCGCGACGCGGAATGGTGAACGCCTCGGCGTCGAGGAGCAGGCCGGCAAGGGCTTCGGCCGAGCCGGCCATCTCGTCGGCTTCGCCGACGGCGACGAGGATCGGCGTGGTGATGCGACGGATATCCGCCTCGGGCATCGGCTCGCGCGAGTTGACCATGCAGGCGGCGAGCGCGGCGCGGTCGGCCTTGTTGTGGTCGGCGAAGATGCGGAACTGACGGCCGGTGCGGCCAGTCACCTGCTCCAGCGACTCGGCGGTGAGCGCGGTGATGATCTCCTCCGAGTCTTCCAGTCCGGTGGTGAGGTTGACGCCCATGCCACCGAAGACCGCAGCCGAGACCCTTTGTGGGTGCTTGAGGCAGAGGAAGGCGGCAATGCGGGCGCCCATCGAATAGCCGATGACCGGGCAGCGCTCGATGCCCAGATGGTCAAGCAGGTGCAACGCGTCCTCCGCCATGTCGTGGGCGAAGTAGAGGCTGGTGTCGTAGAGCTTGCGGCTGGCGCCATGGCCGCGATTGTCGAAGGTGATCGCCTCGTAGCCGGCGCCGGTGAGGGTTTCGACCCAGCCGGTGTCGATCCAGTTGACCTTGCCGGAGGAGCCGAAGCCATGGATCAGCAGGATGGGCTTGCCGGTTGTGAGACCTTTGCCGTGCGTCTCGTAGGCGATGGCGATGCCATTGGAGTGGAAGGTGGGCATGGCGGCTCCGGGTTGCGGGCGGGGTTTAGCAGCGAGGGTCCGGGGTGGCAACGGACGAGCCGAAGCACCCGCCGGCCTTGCGGCCTCGGGTTGATGGGCAGTGAAGCGGGCCGGCGAGGCTTGCGCCCCGACGCGGGTCGTCCGCAGTTTGTATGAGGCTCGCGCCTCGCCGGCCGATCAGGCTGTAGACCTCACGCACGCGGTCGGAGATTTCTCCCACCTCGGCTTTGACCGCCTGCCCCCGCTTGCCCGGTGGCGATTGGCCCTCGGCCCGCCGGCTTGGACGGGCCTCCGCTTCGGCTCGACCCGGTCGC
>CAMDAL010000192.1 GCA_945888565.1 Devosia equisanguinis
TCAAGTGCCTGCAGGGCGAGATCGATCTGCTCGACCAGTATATCGGCACGCCGACCAACAAGTCGGTGCTGTTCGATGGCAAGGAGCAGGGTGGCTACGACTTCTACACCACGCTCTCTACCCAGCCCAACGAGATGGCGATCTGCCTCAACATGACCCATCCGGACGCGGTCAAGGCGGAGCTCTACTCGAACAAGGACTTCCGTATCGGTTTCTCGCATGCCATCGACCGCCAGGCGCTTATCGACTCCGTCTTTGTGGGCGTCGGTTCGGCGTCGCAGGCGGCGATTGCCGAAGGCGACCCGCTCTACAACGAGCGGCTGGCCAAGCAGTTCACGGAGTTCGATCTCGCCAAGGCCAACGAGTTCCTGGACAAGGCAGCCCCGAACAAGGACGCCGACGGCTATCGCCTCGACAGCTCCGGCCGCCGCATCACCATCGTCTTCGAGCAGGACCAGAACCGGCTCGAAATGGTGGACATGATGCAGCTGATGATGCCGATGCTGAAGGCAGTGGGCATCGACGGGCAGCTCAAGCTGATCGACCGTTCGCTCTGGGAAGTGCGCATCCGCCAGAACATGGACTACGACGCCACCACGAACCGCTTCGGCGGGGGCATCGGCCTCGCTGCCCTGCTCGATCCGCGCTACTTCGTGCCCTATAGCGGCAACGCCTTCTACGCCATGGGCTGGCAGATCTGGTACAACGACAAGACCGCCGCCAACGCGGTCGAGCCGCCTGCCCAGGTGAAGGAAGCGCTGGCTCTTTACGACGAGATGAAGAGCACCATCGACGATGCCCGGCGCGTCGAGGCGTTCAAGCAGATCCTCGAGATCGCCGCCGACCAGTTCTATTCGATCGGCATCAAGGTGCCGAACGACGCCTACGGCATCGTGCGCAACGACTTCCATAACGTGCCTGAGCGGATGCCGAACTCGTTCGGCTATCCTACTCCGGCACCGACCAATCCCGAGCAGTACTTCAAGGCTTAGGCTTGGGCCTTCACGACGGGGGGCGCCTCGGCCGCCCCCTGTCGACCCTTCCAACTCTCCGGAACGACTGATGAACCAGACACTCAGGGTCACTGGCGGCCTGCGGTCGCCCACATGGTACGAAACGGCGACGCGCTGGACCCAGCTGACGTTGGTCGAAGACGATCCGCAGACCTTCGACCTCGATTTCTGGCTCCGGATCTTCGACGAGACACAATCCAACGCCGCCTGCCTTTCGGCTGGTGGCTACGTCGCCTATTACCCCTCGAAGATTCCGCTGCAACATGTCAGCCGGTTCATCGGCGATACCGACCCGTTCGGCGATCTGGTCGCCGGTGCGCGGGCTCGCAACATGCATGTAGTGGCGCGGGTCGATCCGCATGCCGTGCATGCCGATGTCGCGGCGGCTCACCCCGAATGGATCTCGGTGACATCAGGGGGCGACCTGCGCAAGCACTGGTCGTTCCCCGACGCCTACGTCACCTGCGCCTGGGGCGACTACAACCGTGGCTTCATGAGCGAGGTGATCCGCGAGGTCGCCGCCAACTACGATATCGACGCGGTGTTCGCCAATCGCTGGTCAGGCCACGGCGTCTGCTACTGCGCGCACTGCAGCACCGCGTTCAGATCCGAGTCGGGCTACGACCTGCCGCGCCAGAAAGACCCGCACGACAAGGTGTGGCAGGCCTGGCTCAACTGGTCGCGCAGGGTGCTGACCGAACTAGTGGCGCACTGGAACGGTGTGGTCGCCAGCGAGCGCCCACATGGCCGTTTCATCCCGAACATCGGCAACTCGTCCATGCTGGAATTCGATCTCGACGAGATCGAAAAATACTGCCCGATCCTGTTCGTCGACCATCAGGGCCGCACCGGAGTGGTGCCGATCTGGTCGGCCGGCCGCGACGGCAAGCGGATGCGCGGCGCCATGGGCGACCGTCCGATTGGGCTCATCACCTCGACCTCGGTTGAGGAGAAGTGGCGCTGGAAGGACTCCGTCCAGTCGCCCGAGGAAATCCGGATGTGGATGGTCGATGGGCTGGCGCACGGGCTGCGCCCCTGGTTCACCAAGTTCAATGCCAAGGTGCCCGACAACCGCTGGATCAAGCCGATTGCGGAGAGCTTCCAGCTGCACGCGCGGCTGGAACCGGAACTGGCGCCACTGCACCCGACGGCCGAGATCGCCATGCTCGATCCTTCCACCACGCTACGCAGCTGGGATTCGGACGGTCGAGAGAGCGCCGAGGGGCATGAGTTCGGGCTCTACCATGCCCTGATCGAGGCGCGGCTGCCGTTCGAGCTGCACTCCGATCTCGATGTCTCGGATGAAAAGCTCGATCGCTACAAGCTCATCGCTGTGGCCAATGCGTCGTTCCTGTCGGATGCGCAGTGCGACAGCCTCAACCGCTATGTCGAGCGCGGCGGCAGCCTCGTCACCAGCTTCGAAACCTCGCTTTACGACGAGTGGGGGGCGCAGCGGGCCGATTTCGGGCTGAGCAACCTGTTCGGCGCCAGCGTCGCCGGGCAAACCACTGCACATGCCAAGAACAC
The DNA here is from genome assembly GCA_945888565.1 of Devosia equisanguinis. Classification (GTDB taxonomy): domain Bacteria; phylum Pseudomonadota; class Alphaproteobacteria; order Rhizobiales; family Devosiaceae; genus Devosia_A; species Devosia_A equisanguinis_A. The sequence continues at coordinate 2,541 of CAMDAL010000192.1, forward strand.
CTATATCGAGCTGAGCACCAAGCACCCGCTGACCGCCGGGTTTGGCGGCGCCGAGCGCATCATGGGCGGTACGCGGCAGATCCCGCTGCGGCTGCACGATGGTGCCCGTTCGGAAATCCCCTTCCGCTTCATTCCGGCCTTCCCGGATTTGCCGATGGAAGAGATCTATCCGCGCGAGCCGGCCGCTGCACCGGCAGCGATCGCGCGCGAGTTCGAGGGCGGCGGGCGACTGGTGTACTTCCCGTGGAACCTAGGTGAGGTGTTTTGGGAGGTGCTGAACCTCGACCACTCGACCCTGATCGGCAATGCCGTGCGCTGGGCGCTCGGGGCGCGTCCGCGCGTCGAAGTCCGCGGTCCGGGCGTGCTTGATATCGCCACCCGCGAGGGGAGCGACAGGCTGTCGGTGCACCTCGTCAACCTGACCAACCCGATGATGATGAAGGGGCCGGTCCGCGAGATCATCCCGGTCGGGAAACAGGTGGTGTCGGTGGCGCTGCCTGAGGGCATGGCCGGGGCTTCGGCAAGGCTGCTGGTGTCGGGCCTGTCGCCAGCGCTCTTAATTGCTGATGGTCGGGTGCGGATCGAGGTGCCCGAGATCGTCACCAACGAGGTCGTGCTCATCGACTTCGCCCGTTAGGATCGCCTGATGCTCGGTTTCATCCTCAAGCGCGTGCTCTACATGATCCCGACCCTGTTCGGGATGTCGCTGGTGTCGTTCTTCATCATCCAGCTACCGCCAGGGGATTTCCTCACCTCGCTGATCTCGGCCATCGCCGATTCCGGGCAAAGCCTCGACTCGGCGACCGTGGCCGCGCTGACCGCGCAATACGGTCTCGATCAGCCGTTCTACGTGCAGTACTGGAATTGGATTTCGGGCATCCTGTTCCGCGGCGATTTCGGCTGGTCGTTCGACTGGGGCCAGCCGGTCAGCCGGCTGATCTGGGACCGCATGGGCATCACCCTGTTCGTCTCGGTGCTGAGCCTGATCCTGATCTGGGCCGTCGCCCTGCCAATCGGCATCTATTCGGCGGTCAAGCGCTACTCGATCGGCGACCATATCTTCACGCTGCTCGGCTTCATCGGCCTCGCCATCCCGACCTTCATCATGGCGCTGGTGCTGATGTACGTGTCGTACAAGTTTCTCGGCCAGAACGTCGGTGGGTTGTTCTCGCCGGAATATCAGGATGCGCCCTGGAGTCTGGGCAAGCTGTGGGATCTGTGCCTCCACCTCTGGATCCCCATCGTCGTCATCGCCACCAACTCCACCGCCGCGCTGATCCGGGTGATGCGGGCCAACCTCTCTGACGAGTTGAACAAACCATACGTGGTGACGGCGCGCGCTAAAGGGCTGAAGGAGTTCACACTGATCATGCGCTATCCCGTGCGCATTGCGCTCAACCCCTTCATCTCGACCATTGGCTGGGTGCTTCCGGCGCTGATCTCGGGCGTCACCATCACGGCGATCGTCCTCAACCTGCCGATGGCCGGGCCGCTGCTGCTGCGCGCGCTCGTGAGCCAGGACATGTACCTCGCCGGCGCCTTCATCCTGCTGATGAGCGTGTTGACGTTGGTCGGCATGCTGATCTCGGACATTCTCCTCGCCGTGCTCGATCCGCGGATCCGGCTGCAATGAGCGTCGAACCCGACAACCTCGTCACTCACACCGATCCTTCAACGGAGTTGCCGCTCGACGAGACGCAGTTCGTCGCCACTGCCGGGGCAAGCGCCGCCGTTGCCGGTCAGTGGACGCTGATGCTGTGGAAGTTCCGTCGTCAGAAGGTGGCGATGGCATCGCTCGTGGTCGTGCTGCTGCTCTACCTGGTGGCGATCCTCGCCGAGTTCCTCGCCCCCTACGACGTCGATATGACCCGGCCGCAATACACTTACGCCCCTCCGCAGGGCATCAGCCTTTTCGTCACGACGCCGGATGGCGGCTGGCGCTTCCTGCCGCACGCCTCGGGCTACAAGATCGTCGTCGACCAAGAGGCGATGCGGCGCACCTTCGTGGTCGATCCCGAGCAGATCATCCCGATCGGGCTGTTCGTCACCGGCCAGAGCTACAAGCTGTGGGGGCTGTTCGAGAGCACCCTGCATTTCATCGGCCCGACCAACCCGGCCGACACGGTCTACTTGCTCGGCAGCGACCGCATCGGTCGCGACGTGTTCAGCCGGCTGGTCTACGGAACGCGGATTTCGATGTCGATCGGCCTCGTCGGCGTGGTGATCAGCCTGGCGCTAGGCGTGTTTCTGGGCGGCATCTCGGGTTACTACGGCGGAGCTGTCGATACGGCGATCCAGCGACTGGTCGAGGTGGTGAGCGCCATGCCCACCATCCCGCTCTGGATGGGGCTGGCCGCGGCGATCCCGCTCACCTGGCCCCCTGGGCTGGTGTATTTCACCGTGACGGCAATCGTCTCGCTGCTCGGCTGGACGTCGCTCGCCCGCGAGGTGCGCGGACGGTTCTTCGCCCTCCGCGAAGAGGATTTCGTCACCGCCGCCCGGCTCGACGGCTCGAGCGAGATGCGGTTGATCTTCCGGCACATGCTGCCCTCGATCACCTCGCACCTGCTGGCCATGGTGACGCTGGCGGTGCCGGCGATGATCATCGCCGAAACCTCACTGTCCTTCCTCGGCATCGGATTGAAGCCACCTGTGGTCAGCTGGGGCGTGCTGTTACAGGATGCACAGAACCTCCGGGCCATCGCCAACGCGCCGTGGCTGCTGTTCTGGCCGGCGCTGGCGGTGATGGTGTCGGTGCTGAGCTTCAACTTCCTCGGCGATGGCCTGCGCGACGCGGCGGACCCCTATGGCAACTGATATCCCAGCCTCGGCTCCTACAGTGCTTGAGGTGCGCAACCTCCAAGTAGACTTCGCGCTACGCGGCGGCACCTTCACCGCGGCGCGCGATGTCGGCTTCAAGCTGCACGCGGGGCGGACGCTGTGCCTGGTGGGCGAGAGCGGCTCCGGCAAGAGCGTCACGGCACGTGCCATGATGCAGTTGATCGACGCGCCCGGCCGCATCGCGCAAGGCACCATCATGCTGAGCGGCGAGGGTGGGCCGATCGATATCGCGACGCTCAACCCGCGCGGCGAAGCCATCCGCGCCATCCGCGGCCGGCGTATCGGCATGATCTTCCAGGAGCCGATGAGTTCGCTGTCGCCGGTACACACCATCGGCGCGCAGATCGTCGAGGTGCTGCGGCTGCACCTGAAGATGGACCGGCAGCAAGCCCGGGCCCGCACTATCGAACTGCTGCGCCAGGTCGAAATCCCCGACCCCGAGCGCAACATCGACCGCTACACCTTCGAGTTCTCGGGCGGCATGCGGCAGCGGGCGATGATCGCCATGGCGCTCGCCTGCAACCCGCAGGTGCTGATCGCCGACGAGCCGACCACGGCGCTCGACGTCACCACGCAGGCCGAAGTGCTGGACCTGATCTCACGGATGCAGCGCGAACTCGGCATGGCCACGCTGTTGATCACCCACGATATGGGCGTGGTGGCGGAAGTGGCCGACGACGTGGCGGTGATGTACCGCGGCCGGATCGTAGAAGCCGGGCCGGTGGACGAGGTGTTCCACGGCGCGAGGCACCCCTATACCAAGCGGCTGCTGAACTCGGTGCTGAAGCTCGAGCGGACATCCGAACTGAAGCAGGCGAGCACGGCGGCAGACCCCATCCTCTCCGTGCGTGACCTCGGCAAGCTCTACCAGCCGCGCCAGGGCTTTCTCAGTCGGAGGCCGAAGACCGAAGTGCGAGCGGTCGATGGCGTCAGCTTCGACCTGATGGCCGGTGAGAGCCTCGGTATCGTCGGCGAGAGCGGGTCGGGCAAGACCACGCTCGGCCGGCTCATCCTCCGCATCGTCGAGCCGACGGAAGGGACAGTGACCTATCGGCCTGCCACCGGAGCGCCGATCGATGTGCGGGCTCTCGACAAACGTGGGCTGCGCGGCTTTCACCGGCAGGTTCGGCTGATCTTCCAGGACCCGTTCGCCTCGCTCACTCCGCGCATGACGGTGCGCCAGATCATCGCCGACCCGCTGGTGGTGAACCACATCGCCAGCGGCGCTGCACTCGATGCGCGCGTGTCGGAACTGCTCAGCATGGTCGGGCTGGACCCGGCGATGATGGAGCGCTACCCGCACGCCTTCTCCGGCGGGCAGCGACAGCGCATCGGCATAGCGCGAGCGCTGGCCCTCAACCCGCGGGTGCTGATCGCCGACGAGGCGACGTCGGCGCTCGACGTCTCGATCCGCAGCCAGATGCTCGATCTGTTGCTGGAGCTGCAGCAGCGGCTCGGGCTGAGCTTTCTGTTCATCAGCCATGACATCGGTGTGGTGCGCTATTTCTGCGACCGTGTAGCGGTGATGCAACGCGGCAAGATTGTCGAACTGGGACCGGCAGAAACCATCTGCACGGCGCCTGAGCATCCCTATACCAAGGCACTGATTTCCGCGGTGCCTCACCCCGATCCGCGGCAAAAGCGCATGCGAACGCGCACCCGCCTCGACGCCTGATCAACAAGGACAAACGACAAATGGTCAAAGCAGCATTCCTGGGCCTCGGTGTGATGGGCTATCCGATGGCGCGGCACCTCAAGGCTAAGGGCCACGACGTCACCGTGTACAACCGCACAACGGCTAAGGCCGAAAAATGGGTCTCCGAGCACGGCGGCAAGCTGGCGAAGACCCCGGCGGACGCCGCGCAGGGCCAGGACATCGTCTTCGCCTGCGTCGGCAACGACAACGACCTGCGCGAAGTGACGCTGGGCGAGCACGGCGCCTTTGAGGGCATGGCCAAGGGCGCCATCTTCGTTGACCACACCACGGCATCGGCAGGTATCGCGCGTGAACTCCATGCAGCGGCAACGGCGGCCGGTTTCGGCTTCCTCGACGCGCCGGTGTCCGGCGGGCAGGCGGGGGCCGAGAATGGGCAACTGACCGTCATGGTGGGCGGCGATCAGCCGGTGTTCGATGCTGCGCAGCCGACCATCATGAGCTTTGCTAAGGCAGCGCGTTTGCTGGGTGAGTCCGGCGCCGGCCAACTGGCCAAGATGATGAACCAAATTTGCATCGCAGGAGTGGTGCAGGGCCTCGCCGAAGCCATCCACTTCGGCAAGCAGTCGGGGATGGAC
>CAMDAL010000193.1 GCA_945888565.1 Devosia equisanguinis
GTTCGTAACGTTGCGAAAGTCGCCGGATGATCGATGAGACGGAGCAGCGCGGCAAAGCCGTTCCCGCGCTGGTCAGGACCAAAAAGATACTCGATGCACTGAGCACCGGCGGCAAGCCCAAGGGCGTGTCCGATCTGGCGCGCATGCTCGACCTGCCCAAGAGCACCGTCCACGGCCTCTGCCACACCCTCGTCGACCTCGGGCTGATGATGCGTGTCGGCCCTAACCAGTTCGCCGTCGGCCCGCATGTGCTGAGCTGGGCCAACGCCTTCGAGGGCCAGTCCGACCTGACGCAGGAGTTCATGCGCATCGCCGATGCGAACGACCTGATCTCCAAGCAGGCGATCAACCTCTCCATCCTCACCGGCCGCGAAGTGATGTATGTCGCCTGCCGTCGCGGCACCGACCCGCTCGGCGTCAGCTTCCGCTCCGGCGTCCGCCTCCCCGCCCCCTTCACCGCTACCGGCAAGGCCATGATGGCCACCATGCCCACCGCCGAAGTCGAAGCCCTCTTCGCCGAGGGCTGGCCTGACGCCTGGACCAAGCGCAGCGTCCCCGACCTCAAGACCCTGTTGCACGAACTCGACGAAACCCGCGAGCGCGGCTACTCGATCGACGACGGCCAACTCCGCGAAGCCATGGTCTGCTTCGGCGCCCCGGTGTTCAGCGCGTCCGACGATCGCGCCGTCGCCGGCATCGCCATTGGCCTGCTGTCGGGCGAAGTGAACGAGGCGAGCAGCAACCTTGTCAGCCATGCCGTGCAGTCGCTGGCCAACAAGCTCAGCCACCGCCTCGGCGGATCGACTAAAGGCTAGGCCCTCGCGCGCTTGCACGCGTACGAGAGCAATTGACTTTGGCAGCGCGCCATAAGATTGTTCAACATAGCGAATGTCGTTCAACTAACTGAACGATGTAATCAAAGGGAGTAGTCATGATCGTCCTCGTCGCCAAGTACACCTGCAAGCCCGGCAACCGGGAGAAGGTGCTGGAGCAGCTCAGGAAGATGTCGCCGCTCGTGGCTTCGACCGAACCCGGCTGCAAGCTCTACCAGGCCTCGATCTCGACCGAAAACGAGAACCTCATCCTGCTCTACGAACACTACGAAGACCAGGCCGCGCTCGCCGCCCACCGCGAGACCCCGCACTTCAAGGACATCATCGAGGGCACCGTCATCCCGATGCTGGATAACCGCGCCCGCGAGCTCTACGAACTCGCCGTCTCCTGAGGCTGACATGCGTCTCGTCTCCTTCGAGCTGCCGACCCCCGCCGGTGCCATCACCCGCATCGGCGCCGTCCTGCCCGATGGCCGCTACGCCGACCTGCAGTCGGCGTATCGGGCCGTCCTCAGCGGCAGTGCCTCGAAGGAAGGCGCGGCGCGTCTCGCCGCTGCCACCGTCCCATCCGACATGGTGGCCTTCATCGAAAACGGCCCGGCGGCGCTGGATGCCGCCGAAGCCGCCATCGACTGGGTGCTGGACAAGGGCGACGCCTATGCGGGCGCCACCCTCGCCTTCGACCCCGGCGCCGTAAAGCTGCTCGCCCCGATCCCGCGCCCGCCGCTGATCCGCGATTTCATGGCGTTCGAGACCCACCTCAAGAACATCTACCCCAAGCTCGGCCGCGACATCCCGCCCGAGTGGTACAACCTGCCCATCTACTACAAGGGCAACCCCAGCGCCGTTGGCGCCGATGGCGACGCCATCACCATGCCGGTCTACGCCACCAACATGGATTTCGAGTTCGAGTTCGCCGCCGTCATCGGCAGGGGCGGCACGAACATTCCGCGTGAAGACGCGATGAGCCACATCTTCGGCTACATGATCTACAACGATTTTTCGGCGCGCGAGATTCAGCAGCGCGAGATGTCCGTCGGCCTCGGCCCCGCCAAGGGCAAGGATTTCGAGCGCGGCCACGTTTTCGGCCCCTGGCTCGTCACCGCCGACGAAATCCCCGACATCTACGCACTGCGCATGCAGGCCACCGTCTCCGGCCAGCCGTGGTGCGACACCAGCACCTCGACCATGCACTGGCGCTTCGACCAGATGATCGCCCACGCCTCGACCAACGAGAAGGTCGTCGCCGGCGAAATCTTCGGCTCCGGCACCGTCGGCGGCGGCTCGGCCGCCGAAATGGGCAAGACCCTCGGCCGCGGCGACGAAGTCATCCTCACCATGGACCGCCTCGGCACCCTAACCAACCGCATCGCCTGATGCGAGCCACCGCGGTCGCCGGGGTCCTATCGGCGAAGCCTGCGCCTCTGGATGATCGAAACCGCTGATCTCCCTCCCCCTTGTGGGGAGGGTAGCGGAGCTTGGCCGCGATGGCGGCTTAGCGTAGCTAGAGTGGGGGAATTGCCGAGGCCGGTTCTTGTGCTCCCCGCACCTTGATCGGCATACTGCCGCTGCCATCGCGGAGTTCCCAGTGCAAATCTCAAACGCCGTCCTCACCCTCGAGCTCGCGACACGCGGCGGCGAGCTCCGCTCGATCAAGACGGCCGACGGCGCCGAATGGCTCTGGCAGGGCGACCCGGCCTGGTGGGGCGGCCGCTCGCCTCTCCTCTTCCCCGTCGTCGGCAAGAACCCGAAAGACACGGTGAGCATCGCCGGCCAGCCCTACCCCATGCCCGCCCACGGTATCGCCCGCATCAGTGAGTTCACCCTCGCCGAAAGCACCGCCGCCTCCGCCCGCTTCGTGCTCGAAGCCAACGCCGAGACGAAGAAAAGCTACCCCTTCAATTTCCAGCTCGACATCACCTACAGCCTCGATGGCAACCACATCGGCATCGAGGCCACGGTGCAGAACCGCGACACCACCCCGATGCCGCTTCAGTTCGGCTACCACCCCGGCTTTGCCTGGCCCCTCCCCGGCAGCGACGGGAAACCGCACGCCGTCACCCTCGCCAACGGTGCCGAACCCGCCCTCTACCGCCTCGACGCCGACAAGCTGCTGATCCGCACGCCGCAGCCCTCGCCCTTCGATGCCGGCCACCTGCTGCCGCACCGCAGCCAGTACGAAGACGACGCCATGATCTTCGTCGATGGCGTCGGCGACCACATCGCCTTCTTCGCCGATGGCGGTGGCCGCATCGACATGCAGACGACCAACCTGCCCAACTTCGCCCTCTGGCAGAAGCCCGGCGCCCCCTATCTCTGCCTCGAACCCTGGCACGGCACCGCGCCCTGGAACGACCAGGGCGACGCCCTCGAAACCCGCAACGGCGGCCTCGTCCTGCCACCCGGACAATCCGCCAGCTTCCGAATGGACTTGACCATCACCCCCGCCGCAGCCTGAATCAGTTTCCCAACAGGCGGGCGCATCGTCATGACTTCAAACGACTTCTGGCTCACCAACTTCGTGATGCCCTCGGGCGACCGCACCGCCATGCACGTCGCCGCCGGCCACATCGCCGGCTACGGCACCCCACCCGCTGGCGCAGACACTACCGACGCGATGGGCCGCCTCCTGATCCCATCGCTGATCGAAGGCCACGTCCATCTCGACAAGGTCCTGTGGGGCACGCCCTGGCCCGGCTACACCAGCGGCACCACGGTCAAGGAGCGGATAGCCCGCGAAAAGGCCATCCGCGGCGCGCTGTCGGTTCCGGTCGAAACCCGCGGCGCCCTGCTGGTCGAGGCCGAGATCGCCTTCGGCACCGGCCACTTGCGCACCCACGTCGATATCGACCCCGACTGGGGCCTAGGCAACCTCGAAGCGGTCCTCCGCCTCCGCGAGCGCTACGCCGAACGCATCGACATCGAGATCGTTGCCTTCCCGCAAAGCGGCATCCTCGCTTCCCCCGGCACCGCCGACCTGCTCGACGCCGCCCTCCGCGAGGGCGCCGACCTGATCGGCGGCCTCGACCCCGCTTATATCGACGGCGACCCCAAGGGCAGCCTCGACATCGTCTTCGCCCTCGCCGAACAGCACGGCAGAGGCGTCGATATTCACCTCCACGAAGGCGGCCCGCTCGGCCTGTTCGAGCTCGACCTCATCGCCGAGCGTACCCGCGCCCTGAGCCTTTCGGGCAAGGTCACCGTCAGCCACGCCTACTGCCTCGGCGACGCCACGCCCGACGCCCTCGCCAGCTCCGCCGAAACGCTCGCCCGCGCCGGGGTTTCCATCCTCACCAGCGCCCCCGAGCAATCCATGCCGCCGCTCCGCCCGCTCTGGGCCGCCGGCGTCACCGTCTTTTGTGGCAACGACAACATCCGCGACACCTGGTCTCCCTTCGGCACCGGCGACCTGCTCGAACGCGCCAACATCGCCGCCCGCCAGCAGAACCTCGTGTCGGACGAAGAACTGCACGCCGCCCTCAACCTGATCACCGGCGCCACCGCCGAGGTGATGAGCCTCCAAGGCTACGGGCTGAGCCCCGGCGACCGCGCCGATTTCCTCCTCGTCGACGCCCCCGCCGTGCCCGAGACGATCGCCTCCCCACCCCGCAACCGCGTCGTGTACAAAGCCGGAAAGCTCGTCGCAGGCACCCTCTGATGGCCGACGCCCTGGGCACCTACCGCAAGAAGCGCAACTTCGGCAAAACGTCCGAACCCTCCGGCTCAGTGCCCGCCGAAACCGGCTCGCGCTTCGTCGTGCACCGCCACTCCGCTACCGCCCCGCACTACGACCTGCGGCTCGAGCACAACGGCGTGCTGCTGAGCTGGGCGGTGCCGAAAGGCCCCTCCCTCAACCCCGCCGACAAGCGCCTCGCCGTCCACACCGAGGATCATCCGGTCGAGTACATCGACTTCGAGGGCGTCATCCTGGATGGCGAGTATGGCGGCGGCCCGATGATCGTCTGGGACACCGGCACCTGGGCCCCGATGGGCGACCCCGACGAGGCCTTGCGCGCCGGCGATTTCAAGTTCCGCCTCTGGGGCGAAAAGCTGAAGGGCGGCTGGATGCTCGCCCGCCTGAAACCCAAACCCGGCGACAACGGGAAAGACAACTGGCTGTTCTTCAAGGAACACGACCAGTCCGTCGATACGGCAACCAACATCCTCGAAACCCGCCCCGAAAGCGTCAAGACCGGCCGCCTGATCGAGGAGCTTGTGATCGTCCGCAAGCCGCCCCGCCCCACCATCGCCGCCGGCGCGGTGAAGGGCCCGATGCCGACCGGACTCGAACCCCAGCTTGCTACCGCCGCCGACGCCCCGCCCAAGGCGGCGAAGGCCGGCCCCGGCTTCCTCCACGAGATCAAGTTCGACGGCTACCGCACCCTCGCCTTCCTGGAAGACGGCAAACCCCGCCTCATCACCCGCGCCGGCCTCGACTGGACCCATCGCTACGGCCTCCTGCCACAGGCCTTCGAGCAACTCCCCGCGAAGTCCGCCATCATCGACGGCGAGATCGTCATCCTCGACGAGCGCGGCATCTCGCACTTCTCGCACCTGCAGGATGCCCTCTCCTCCGGCCCCGGCTCGAAACTCACCTTCTACGCCTTCGACCTGCTCTATCTCGACGGCTGGGACCTCCGTCGCGTCCCGCTGAAAAAGCGCAAGGAATACCTCGGCCAGCTGATCGCCGGCGTCACCGGCGGCCGCTCCGCCATCCAGTTCTCCGACCACGTCGAGGGCGACGGCGACGCCCTGTTCGAACGCGTCTCCGAAATGGGCCTCGAAGGCATCGTATCGAAGCGCGAGGACTCTCTCTCTACCCCCGGCCGCACCAACCTCTGGGTCAAGGCCAAGGCCCGCAAGGTCGAGGATGTCCTTATCGCCGGCTACACCACCTCCACCGCCGCCCGGGGCCTCGCCGCGCTGGCCGCCGCCGAATGGGTCGATGGCGAACTGAAATACGTCGGCAAGATCGGCACCGGCTTCGACAGCGCCACGCAGGAGAGCCTGGAAACCCGCCTCAAAACCCTCGCCGATGGCGGCGTCCCCCTCGAAGGCGCGCCGAAGGACATAAAGTGGGTCCGCCCCGTCCTCCACGCCAAGGTGCACTATGCCACCCGCACCGGCGACGGCATGCTCCGCCACGCCGCCTTCATGGGCCTGCGCGAAACCGAACTCACCACGCAAACCACCGCCACCAAGCGCAAGCGCCTCGTCACCGACGCCGACCTGGCGTCGATCTCGATCACCAACCCCACCCGCCGCCTGTTCGGCAAGTCCGGCCCCACCAAGCTCGATATCGCTGTCTACTACGCGGCGGTGGGCGATTTCATGCTGCCCCACATCCTGAACCGCCCGGTCTCGCTGGTCCGCTGCCCCACCGGCATCGCCAAGGACTGCTTCTACCAGCGCCACGCCTTCAAGGGCATGCCCAAGACCATCAACGTCTTCGAGACCCAGAACTCCGACGAGGACGACAAGACCTACCTCACCATCGAGGATGCCCGCGGCTACCTCGCTCTCCCCCAGTTCGGCGGCGTCGAGTTCCACACCTGGGGCACCCACCTCACCCACCTCGAAAAGCCCGACCGCATCACCTTCGACCTCGATCCCGGCGACGGCATCGCCTGGCGCGAAATCGTCGAGGCCGCCGTGCATCTGAAGGGCGAGCTCGAAAGCATCGGCCTCGTCCCGTTCGTCAAGACCTCGGGCGGCAAGGGCATCCACATCGTCGTGCCGCTGAAACCCATTCTCGGCTGGAAGGCGGTGCATGCCGCCACCGGCACCATCGCCACCCTGTTGGCGAAAACCGCGTCGGAGACCTTCGTCGCCGTCATGGGCAAGGATAACCGCAAGCGCCGCATTTTCATCGATTTCCACCGCAACGCCCGCAGCGCCACCGCTGCCGCCGCTTACACGCTGCGCGGCCGTCCCCACCTGCCCGTCTCGACGCCGCTTGACTGGCGGGACCTCGAGTCCATCGACGATCCGGCCGATCTGAACTACTCTTCCGTTCCCGGTCTCTTAACCATGTCGGGCGATCCGTGGGCAGAGATTAACCAGTCTGCCTGCGAACTTCCGGCATCATTGCGAGTTGGGAAGTAGCAATCATTTGCCGGCACAACGGAGGCGGGAATGGCACCTAGGTCGAGTTGGAAGGGTTATCTCAAGCTGAGCCTCGTCACCTGCCCGGTGAAACTGTACCCGGCCACCAGCACCAATGAGCGCATCCGGTTCAACCAGTTGCACAAGGACACCCACAACCGGATCAACATGAAGCCGGTCGATCCCGAACTGGGCATCGTCGAGCGCTCCGATCTGGTGAAGGGCTACGAGTACGAGGACAAGCAGTACATCATCATCGATGACAGCGACCTCGAAGCCGTCCGCATCGAGAGTTCGCACACCATCAACATCGAGTCCTTCGTCGACGAAGCCGAAGTCGACACCATCTACGAGGACGCCCCCTACTACCTCGCCCCCGACGGCGCCATGGCCGAGGAGACCTTCGTCGTCCTCCGCGAAGCGCTGCGCCAGTCCGGCAAGGTCGCCATCGCGCGGCTGGTAATGAGCTCGCGCGAACGCGTCGTCACCATCGGTGCCCGCGACAACGGCATGTTCCTCCACACCCTGCGCAATCCGACGGAAGTCCGCGCCAGCGCTGAGGTTTTCGACACCATCCCGGACACCAGGCCCGACCCGGAAATGCTGCAGCTCGCCGAAGCGCTGATCAAGCAGAAGGTCGCGAAGTTCGATCCCAAGATGTACGAGGATCGCTACGAGACCGCGCTGATGGCCATGATCCGCGAGAAGCTCAAGGGGCACAAGCCGATCATT
>CAMDAL010000194.1 GCA_945888565.1 Devosia equisanguinis
ACCTTCGTCGGCGTATCGGTGTTGTCGATAAACGCCTTGGCGGCCTGGCTGACACGCGCGCCGGAGATTATGCCGCCGACCGCGCCGCTCTTGGCGCCACCCGCCTTGTTCGCGTTGATGCGCGAGACGTTGCTGACGGTGGTGTTGGCGTGCGTCGCTGCGGTGGCGGCGACCGACAGCGCGCCAATCACGCTGACCGAGGTGGCGACGACCTTTGCCTCGACCTCGACCTTGTTCTCGGTGGCCCAGATGCTGGTGCCCATCAGGGTGTCGAGCGTACCGGTCAGGATGCTCCCGGTCAGGGAGCTGCTTCCTACATCGTTGATGCTCCAGCCGATCAGCGTGAGCGCAACACTGCCTGCTAGCGCGGCGCCATTGCCGTCCTTGGTCTGTGCTTGGGTCTCGACCTTGGCGTCGACGATCGAGCCTTCGGCCGCGGTGACGGAGAGCCCGCCAGCGATGGTAGTCGCAACCTCCGAAGACACCACATGCGCGGACACATCACCCAGGAGCCCGTTGATGACGAAGCTGCCGGCAGCAGTTAATAGGAAGGTGTCGAAGAACGAGTTCGATGCGATGATGCTGGTCGCCTCGCCATACGCAGCGAGCTTCAGTTCGCGGCTTGCGAGCACGACGACGTTGTCCTGGGCATCGATGTCGGCATGCTCGATGAGCGCGGTCACCGCCTTGTTGACGATATTGACCGCGTAGGCGTGCTCGAGCGCGAACTCAGGGATGAGGATCCCGTTTGCGTTGTTCTCGATCTGGCTCTGCGTGAACTCCGAGGGCTTGGCCCAGGCGATCATCGTCGAATCGTCGGTGGCCGACAGTGTCACGCCGCCGGTGGCCTGGAGCGCTCCGTAGGACAGGCTGGCGACGGTCGAGCCGCCGACCAGGTTGGTCGCCTGCTTGCCGATGGCGACGAAATCGGTCGACGAACTCGCGGCCATCTCGACCAAGCCGGCCTCGATGCTGACATCCCGGCCACGGACCTTGGTGTTCTCGGTCGCTGTATGCTTGGCCACACCGACAAAGTCGGTCTCGACGGTCGCCTCGATATCGCCCGAGCTCGCGGCCCGGACGGCGACGAGGCCTGCGGCGTCAATCGTCGGGTTGACGAGGGAATAGGTCGCAGCACCGACCGCGTCGGCGTCGCCGAGCTCGACTTCGGTAGTGCGATCGGTCGTGGTGCTCAGTTTCACCGTGTCGATCAGCAGCGAGATGCCGCTGGCGATCGGCAGATAGACGCCGCTGCTGGCGGTGAGTGACATGTCGATGTCGGTGACGTCGGTGGCCGAAACCAGTACCGACGCGCCGCCGCTGTCGGCAACCGTGCCGTTGCCGGTCTGGTCGAGCTTGGCAGCGCCGCTGATCGTGACCGTGGTGAGGTTGGTGACGGTGGCGCCGATCGCCACGTCCTGGGTGCCGAAGGCGAGGCCCTGCAACGTGATGTTGCTGACGGTGACGTCGATATCGACATCGGTGTCGGCCGCAATCTTGACGGTGCCGCCATTGAGCTGCACGGCACCCACGGTCACCGTCGCGGAGTTGACCGAGGTGATCGCGATGTCGTCGAGCGGGTCGCTGAGCAGGCCGCCCAGCAATTCCAGCGCGCCGCCGCCACCATTGACGGTGAGCGACACATCCACCTCGACTTCGGCCGTGATGGCGAGCGCACCAGTGGCGACGACGTTGCCGAGCACGCTGACAGATGCCGTGCCGCCAGCGTCGACTGTTGCGGACGCAACCGTCGCACCGGTAGCGACCACGTCGCCGGAGGTTGTGCTGCGCGCCGCAAGGGTGATCGCGCCGCCCGACAGCGCCGCGCCGGCGCCGATGTTGATGGCGGATACGGCATTTGCCACAACCGACAGGGTCGAGTTCGAATTGCCGTTGCCGGTAGCAGCAGTCGCGATGGCGGACAGCGACAGGGACCCTGCCCCGGTGCCGACCACAGAGGTTGCCGTCACGTTGATGGTTTCTGCGTTGACCGTCAGGTCTTCGCTGTCCAGCCCCATGGTGCCGGAAATATTGACGATGTCGGCGCCGCCCTGATCGGTGACGGTGACGTCGAAATCGTTGGCCGCACCGATATCGGCAAAGCTGAACGTATCGTTGCCCGCGCCCAAGAGGACGATGAGGCCGGTGGTCGGCGCGTTGAAATAAATCTTCTCGAAGACGGGGCCGTCGGATACCGGCTCGACGACGAAATCATAGGTCGTGTAGCCGGTGTCAGACCCATCGGTCTGGCGCATCTGCGCCTTGATGCCGGAATTGCCATTCACATACGAACCGCCAGCCGACAGATCGACCGTGATGGTCGCGGCGTTCGACAGCGTCGTCGGCTCGAGGCCGGCGAAGGCGAAGATATCGCCGTCGGCGTTGAACGTGCCGGAATCGATGCCGACCGGGCGATAGGTGACGTTGCCGTAATTGCCCAGCAGTTCGAGCGTGTCAAAGCCGGCAGCGCCGCCGTCCATAAGGCCGGATACCTTGCCACCATCGACGACAACAAAGGTGTCGTTGTTGTTGGCTGCACCGGTCAGGTTCTCGGTGCTGGTGAAGGTGACATTGCCGACGCTGCCTGAATCGAGCCCGTCAATCATCCACTGCGCCGCATCGGCCGTATCGAAGATTACGCGGTCGCTGCCTGCGCCGCCATCGAAGTTGATCGACGGAAGGGTGGCGTTGCCGAAGGACTTGACGTCGATGGTCAGGTTATCGTTGCCGTGGCTGCCCTGGATCGAGATGGAGGAAATCTCGGCCAGGTCACCAAAGGCAAGCATGGAATTGCCGGTGACATCGCGGATTTCGACCCGCCGCGACTGAACCCACTGCTCGTCGACGCGCTGGTAATCCTCGACCAGCCGGACGATCAGGTCGTGGCTGACTCCTTCATCGTTGTGGGCAGCGAGGTTCACGCCGAGCACGTCGGCGTTCATCAGCAGCCGTGGTTCCAGGGCATCGAAAATGATGCGGTCGCCAATGCTGGGCCCAGCACGGCGACCTCCGAGAGCGCGGAACAGTTGACTGGCCGTGAACAACGGCCGCTTCGAGCGCTTGCCCTGCGGGCGTCCCCACAGACCACGCGACATGAATGGATACGACAACCTCAAACCCTCCGGCATGCGACGTCCGGGACATGACCCCCGAAAAACGCCGTTCTCTCAGTCGGTCAGAGTTTCGCCCGGCAAAATCAAACAGAACCGCATCCATAATGGCCCAGAAGTACTGCGACCGGACCGATCCGTGGACATCAGCCCGATCGCGTGCGCGTCGCTTGCAGAAGCGATCAAACCGGCTCGGCTTCGCTCTGACCAGTCGTGCCCGTAGCGCCCATACGCTCAACCATAGCGCCGAAATTGCTCAGCGAGGCGAGGTGGGCGTAGATCACTTCGAGCTCGTCTGACTTTGCGAGTTCGCCGAGCGTTTCGGCGGGGAGGGCGCGGAGCTTGTCGCGGTTCACCACCTTGAATCCACTGAGCGTCAGCTGCTGGCCGGACTTCAGCCGCACCTGGGCCTGCATGGACTCGAAAAGGTCGAGGTCGGCCAGCTTCTTGCAGAGCGCCTGGGTGCGCTGGAACTGCGCCTGGTAGACCTGCAGGAAGTTCAGCACGTTGCTGAGGTACTGGGTCCGCTCGCCAGCCACATCGAACAGGCGCTCGCCCTTGCCCTCGGTGTTGACGCCCGAGAAATCCTCGTCGAGGCAGAGCGTGAAGGTCTTGCCGTCGTCGGTCGAGGAGAACACAAAGGGGTACCGGCGGAGGAAGGCCGGGATATACTTGCCGTCCCAGGTGCCGTCGGCATCGACGAACAGGTTCTCGCCGTCGCGCACGCCGAGCAGAACCACCGGCACCAGGTCTGCTTCGCCGGCAAACACGATCGGGAAGGTCTGGGCCGCCACGGTCACTTCGGCGCCGACCAGCGGTACAGAGTTCACCTTGCCGGCAAAACGGTAGTCTGTGCCGGTCTTGATATACCAGTCACGATGGCGCTGCAGCGAAACCGGAACCGCGCGCTCGTAAATCAACATCTGCGTCGCCATGACAATGCACCTCACAAATATGCAATCTGATTTAGGGCTCCCGTCGCTGAACTCCGGAGGCCACCGTCGCCGTCGGAAGTCGGCTAAGCGCCCTGCACAATCAACCAGAACCCGATCCGATATGGCGTTAGAGCTTGTTTGAGAAGGCGTGCATGGATCATGACCAGCGTCTGATCAGGGTAGCCGAAGCGGCGATGGTGATCAGGGTTTCGGCAACCTCGGTGAGTTGCTCGTAGTCGCGGACAAGGCAGCGGTTCTTGAAGGTCAAAGCAAAAGTGCGCTCGACGACCCATCGGCGTGGCAGGACCCCGAAGCCCTTGGCGTGGGGCCCTCTACAGATGATCTCGAGCGTGATTTGCGTCTTGTCGCTGGCCCATTTCACGAGGCGGCCGGCATAGCCGCCATCGGCAAACACATGACGCAGCCAGGGGAGGCGATAGCGGATGGCTTTGATGAGATCTGGCGCTCCATCGCGATCGTCGATATCGGCTGTGTGGACCAACAGAAACAGCATCAAGCTGACTGTAGCGCAGATGATCGCGGTTATGCTGCCGCCGAGCGGTGTCATCCCAAGTCATCCGATCCTCCATCTTCTCGACAAAGACGGTTGAATCACATCCCTTTGATACTGCTCAACAACTCTTCAATCCGGCTCTCAGACCTGCGTAGCGAACAGCACAAGCCACTCGGGCATGATCTGCACCAGCATCGCCTCGATCATCCGGTCAAGGCCGGTGATGGCGAAGAAGGCAACGACGACCAGCACGCCGCCGAAGATGGCCCGCCCGATGCGCGCCGCATTGCGCGCCGCCGACTTGTACTGCCGCGTCAGCCGCCCAACGAGATACCCGGCGACAAGCAGCGATGCCGCCGCGCCGAGCGCGAAGACGGCCATCGTCAGCATCGCGAGCGGCAGCGTTCCTGTGCCGGCGGCGAGGACTAGCCCGTCCTATTCATCAGGAGCGGGCCTTGCGTCGCGGCCAGGCCTGAGGCGCGCGTTTTCGCGGCGGGCTTGCCGCGACTTAGGCTGGACTTGAGGAACGCGTTGGTGGGTTGAGGGGACTGGCTCAGCGGGGCGTCTTGCCCCGTCGGCTATGGCTCGGCAGGCTGCAGCGCGATGGCGATGGTGCGGAAGAGCTCGGCTTGCGGGCAGGCGGCGGCGAAGGCCAGACGGACGCGCGAGACCGTCTCGATGACGCGAGCGCCGAGCTTGAGAAGGCGCAGGCGCAGGGTGGCGAACTTGGCCGTGGCCAGGGCGTGGGCTTTGGGGATGGCGTCGCGGACGGTGAGCATCAGCCAGTAGGCGGCGGTGTGGAGCACGAGACCGAGCTGGTTGGCGATCGGCGATCTGCAACTGGTGCGGTCGGAGCCGAGCTGGCTCTTGTGCATCTTGATCAGGTTCTCGGCCTGGCCGCGGGCACAGTAGATCACGTCATAGATGCGCTCGGCCTATCCTTGCGTGAGGTTGGTGACGATGAAGCGGATGTCGAGGCCCAGGGTGGTGGCCTCGATGCGGGCGCAGGCGCGACGTTCGATGGTCCAGGACTTTGCCTGGTATCGGGTCTCGGCATAGACGCGCAGAGCGGTCTTCTGGTCGAGTGCCCGCCGGGTCCGGATATCATCGGCGGCTTCATCGACAAGGCGGTCGAGGACGCGATTGCCGGGCTGTCCGAAGACGTAGTCGACGCCGTTCTGCTCGCACCAGTCCATGACCTCGGGCCGGCCATAGTGGCCGTCGCCAAGGATCAGGATGCGGGTTTTCGACCAGCGGCTGCGGATGCGCCTCACCAGACGCCGGACATAGCCACGGATCTCCCGGCCCGCCGGGGTCTTTCCCGGACGCAGGATCATTGCCACCGGGCGCCCCGTCGCGGTGTCGTAGATGGATCGGCAGGAAGCAGCGCTCGTCGTAGTGGGCGTTAAACAGCGACAGCTGCTGATGTCCGTGCACCACATCGACCGTGTCGTCGATGTCGAGCGTCACGCTCGCGGGCGGCGTCTGGTAGCTTTGCAGCCAGAGATCGACCAGCACATTAGAAAGCCGGATGATGGTCCTGAGGTCTTGCAGGTTCTCGGCCCGCGACAGCGTCGGCTGCGAGCACAGGTCCAGCCCGCTGTCGGGCAGCCGACCGCAGGCGAGCTTGAAGGCCGGATCGTTACTGTGGATCGGCGTGGAAGAAGGGCTCTGACTCACTCTCGCTGATATTTGGTGGCGGCGTGGTGCTCTTTTCGAAAGGGAATCAGCAGCATGGCGAGGAATTTGGCCGTTTCGTCCCTGATGCCGGCAGGTCTGGTCGTTGAGAGCATGACCGAGAGCGAAGCGGGCATTGTTGTGTTGGCGCGGGCGGGGGCGCCGGAGAGAGCCTGTCCGGTGTGCGGGAGGACCTCTAGACGAATCCACAGCCGCTATGTCAGGACCGTTTCCGACCTGCCTTTTGCCGGTCGCAGGGTTGAGCTTCGCCTGACGGCCCGGCGCTTTGTGTGCGAGGCGCCATTCTGCCGACGAAGGATCTTTGCTGAACGCTTTGAGCATGGCGTTGTTGCGGAGCGATCGAGGCGATCGTCGCGACTTGAGTGCATCGTCCACCACCTCGGGCTGGCACTTGGCGGCCGGCCGGCAGCAAGCTTTGCGCGACGGCTGATGCTGCCGGTCAGCAACGATACGCTGCTCAGGGTGGTGCGGCGCCGCGCCTCGTTGCCAACCGAGGCTCTCAAGGTGGTCGGCATCGATGACTGGGCCTGGCGGAGGAATCATCGCTATGGCTCGATCATCTGCGACCTTGAGCGTCGGCGCATCGTGGCGCTCTTGCCAGATCGGGAAATCGCCACGGTTGCAGCCTGGCTCGACGACCATCGGGATATCGCCATCGTCTCACGTGACCGTGGCGGGGGGTATGGCGAGGCGGCGGCGAAGGCGCTGCCCAAGGCGATCCAGGTCGCCGACCGCTGGCACTTGATGGAAAACGCCAGTGCTGCATTCACTGATGCAGTGCGCAAATCCATGCGCCCGATCCGGGCCGCGATCGGCGCCACCATCATCAACCCCGAACTGCTCACCTCAGCCGAGCGATTGCAGTACGATGGCTATGTGCGGCGCGAGGAAACCAATATGGCAATCCTGAAGCTTGCCGGCGACGGCGTTCCCATCAAGCAGATCGTTCGCCTTACCGGCCACAGCCGAAAGCTGGTGCGGCAGGTCATTCGCGGGCAACGGACCGATGTGTTCAGGGTTCGGCAGAGCTCGATGGAAGCCTGGCTGCCATGGCTCGACGAGCAATGGAGCTCAGGCTGCCACAACGGCGCCGAGCTTTGGCGCCGGCTGCAGACGAGGGGCTTTCGGGGCTCCTTGCGCGTTGTTAGTGAATGGTCGACCCGCCGCCGGCGAGCCGAGACAGCCTCAGACCAGCAGTTGCAAAAGGTCCCGTCTGCCAGAACCATTGCGCGGTTGATGACCACGGCCCGTGATCACCTGACCAAGGCCGAAACCGTCACCATCGCCGTCATCGAGGCCGGCGTTCCGATGCTGGCCGACGCCCGTCGGATCATGAATGACTTCCATGTCATGATCCGCAAAAAGGATGTCGCTCGGCTCGATCCGTG
>CAMDAL010000195.1 GCA_945888565.1 Devosia equisanguinis
TACAATGGGCAACGCCCACACTCATCGCTTGACCGCAGGACGCCCGATTACGTCTACTTCAACCAACCGCTTCTCGCAGCGGCATGAAACCGGCAGACGCTCCACTTAGCAATAGCGCGGGGCTGTTCAGATGAACCGAGCCACCTCTCTTGACTATGCCGTATCGCTCGACGGACCGCCGCTGTCGTTGTGGCGCTCCCATGGTGAACCTGGCCCATAGTGCCTCCTTCCACTCCTGCGAAAAGACTGCACCATCAAAGCCCGGGATCAAATACCCCCTAGCTGCTCGGGTTCTGCTATGCGAGCACTTTGCGCACCGCTAGTGTGAGGAGGACCAGCAGCGCACGATGCGGCCGTTCTAGGTTGCGGGTCCGGTGCAGGATCAGACCCACCATTGCCGCATCAACTTGCCCGCTCGTCTCGACGCATGGCGTGAGCGCTTGGACGGCATGGAAAGCTTCCGCCGTAGAGCCCGTGCTGGCCTGCAGGGCCGTTGCTTTGAGGTGCGCCGACATCCCTCCCGGTTCTTTGCCCGGCATGCGGCGCACTGTGCCTGCTAGCCGCTCGATCAACCCCGGTAGCCTCTGGCCGACCATGCGCTCCTCGAGGCGCCACTCGCGCGAAAAACTCTCCTCGATGTCGGGAATCTTGGCGAGGGCAAGCAGGACAACCTTGCTGCGCGGCTCCCCAACAGTGCTGACATCGTCAGCGGCGAGTTCGGTGTAGATTTCGACGAGCCCGGCGACGCTCGACACGTCGCGATATTTGCCCAGCGCCGACACGGCAGCGAGGCGGCAGTCAATCTCACGGTCGTCATGCAACAACTCGCGGATGCGGGGCAGGTAGTTCTTGTCGCCGATCTCGCCGAGCGAGCGGATAGCGCGGGAGCGCAACAGCACGCTGGTGCTGTCGAGGAAACGCGCAATCCGCGCACTACTGCGCGTGGCTTTCAGTCTGCCAAGCGACGTCAGTGCCGCATATTGCAGCTCCTCAAGGCCGTCATAGGCCAGCATGGATTCGAGCGCCTCGATCACTGCCGGACCCGGCGGCAAGCGACCGAGCGACTGAATGGCTTCGTGCCGGACGTCGAAGCTGGGATCGGAGAGCGCGGCGATAAGCTCTTCCTTCACCAGCGAACTGCGGGTGCCGCCGAAGCCGTAAGTCAGTTCCTGCCGGCGCTCGTCGGAAGTGAGGGCGCCGTAACGGGGGATGGCGAGCAGGGCGCCGATCGCACTGCCGCTGCCGAAATTGGCGAAGAAGGCGCGCACGCCCGTCGCTCCTTCCTCCTTGAGCGCCGCAAAGGCCAGCGCCGAGGTCACGATGACGACCCCGCAAATAACGAACAGCACGTTATAGCTGTCGACTGCCGCGCCCATCAGAATTCGTGGGTGGTCATCGAGGAACTGCAACAGGATGCCGGCGAGGAAGGTGGCGCCTCCGGCGATGATGCCGTCGCTAGCATAGGCCAGCGTCATGTAGTTTTCCTTCTGGGCGGGCGGGACGTAGTTCAGCATGTAGATGCCGCCTATCGCGATGCTGCTCTGGAACAGCAATCCCATCAGGAAGAAGATGAGGCCGGCGATGATCTCGGGGAACGCGATACCGGGATGAATCAGCAGCAGGCAGAGGAGGAGCACGACCTGCCAACTCTGCAGCGTTACGCGGATTGCGCGGGTGCCGTAGCGGTCGACGAACCAGCCTGCCGCGAGACTGCCCAGCGCGCCACCCACCGGCACCAGCGCAATCATCAGCACGAGCTGGCCTGAACTCAGCCCGAGCCTGTCCCTGAAGAACAGCACGAGGAACAGGTTGAGGGCCGTGTAGGCGAAATACTGCGTGCCTGACGAATAAAGGTAGAGCCAGAAATTGCCGTCCTTGACCGGCGTGCGCATGGCCTTGATCGCCGCGAGCCCGCGCGGCGAGTTAGGACGCGGATGGCCTCCGCGCAAACCGATGAGGCTGAGCACGCTGGTTAGCCCGAACCCGGCGCCGATAACGAAGATCGGAAAAAAGCGTTCGATCCCGGTGCGGCTGTCGAGCCACAGCTGAATGAGCACCGAGCCGGCAATGGCGATCGGCAGGATCGCCACCGAAACTATACCGTTGATGCGGCCACGGACCTGCCGCGGCATGTATTCCTGCGACCACGGCCAGATCGCGGTTTCAGCCAGCGTGCGGGCGATCGAGAACGCCGCCATGCATCCAAAGAGCAGCCAGAACGCCTGGTTGGGTGTAGCCAGCATTGGCGCTAGCAGCCATGGCAGCACGAAAAGATAACGGCTGGCATAGGCAGCCCCAGTAATGAAACGCTGGCTGTAGGCCATGACCAGCGGCAGGAAGACGATGCACAGCGCCTGGGCGAACGGCATCATGCCGCCCAGGATTCCGATGCGGCCCTTCTCGATGCCCAGTTCCGCCGCATAGAGCGCCAGCGGCGAGTTCACCGTGCACACCAGCGCCGCCATGTTGAGGATATTGAAGGTGTAGAGATACGGCATGCGACGAATCTTGTCGTAGTCCGACTGCACTTCCACCGCATCCGTGCTCATTGCCGTCGCCCGCGACATCTCTGTCGCGCCCCCGCCGAATCTCGCTACAGCGCGAGCCGGTACCCCTTGATGACGTATTGGCTATTCTCGAAACTCCAGCAAGCCGCGAGGATGTCGCCGCTGGCAAGTTTGAGAAGCGATGGCTGGCCAAATTTGAGGCTGGCGAACTGCTTGCGGATGTCGGCGGTTTCGCTGGCCATATCGGCGTTCCCGAGCAGATTCAGTTCTTCTTCCACGGTGAAGTGGTCGCCGCTCACATCAACGCGACGGACGATCAGCCCGATCGGTGCCTCGCGATGAGCATGGATGGTCAGCAGCTTGTTGCCACCGAGCGGCATAATGTTCGATGCCTGACCGTGGACGCCCGTTTCGATGACCCGGAAGCTCTCGCCACCATCGTCCGAGAGAGCCAGCTTGTTGTCGAGGTTGGCCGACGTCGCGTTGTCATAGGCCCACATGATGACCGCCACGCGGCCCGGCGACATCTCGCAGAGCCGGCACTCCCAGCTTGCCACGCTGCCCGTCGGCGAACTGTAGAACTCCGACAGCTTGCGCCAGCTGCGGCCCTTGTCGTCGCTAGCGATGATCCAGCCCGCGTGGCCATCCTTGTGCAGATGGAAGGGGGCCGTCGCGCCGATCAGGCGACCGGAACTGAGTTCGATGCAGGGGCCGGAAAGCTCCAGCGGCTGCCCCCCGACGTCGATCAACTGTGGCTGGCTCCAGTTGAGCCCGCCATCGGACGAAAAGCTGACCCTGTTGCGGAGGCGCAGCAGTTCGAAAGTGTCAGGATCGACGACCGGGGTAAGGGGCGTCGGCCGAACGAAGACATAACCGGCAGCCATGAGCGTGCCATCGCGCAACAGCAGCGGCTTGAAGGATTGGGACTCCTCAGGCTCCGGCTCATGGGGCGACAGTCGCATGGGCGCGCTCCAACTCCGCCCCTCGTCGCTGCTGCGGCTGACATATGCACGAGCATCCGCTGCGTCGAATGCCTGTCCGATAGTGAACACCGCCAACAACTCGCCGCTGGGCAGTTGCACTATACCGGGGAACGTCGCCTGCCGGCTCACTAGCAGCGGCGCCGGATTCTGGTAGATCGTGAATTCGTCTAGGCACTTCATTTCTTGTCCTCTTATGCGAAGGGGTTGGACCAGCGGCGATACTCGCCCGGCGTCTTGCCGCGGCGACTACGAAAGGCGGCGCTGAGTGTGGCGGCGTGCCGGTAGCCGACGGCTTCCGCAATCTCGGCCAGCGTCTTGTCCGTGCTCACGATCAACTCCTCAGCGCGGGTCAATCGCAACTCGCGCAGGTGTTCGCCGGCCGATGTGTCCCACGCATCGCGATGCATCGCGCGCAGGGTGCTCTCCGAAATGCCGAGCAGGGCCGCGACGTCGGCCAGCGTCCGCATGCGGTGCAAATTCTGTCCCGCCTGCCGCCAGGCTGTGGCGAGGCGGCCATCAACTGTCGTGCTGGTGGCGTGAGCGAGCGGGGCGAATCCGTCGAGCAGCGTGAGCAAGAGGCGCTTGCGGCGTGCGAGCTCTTCTGGACGGTTGTGGCGCGCCAACTCCATGGCGAGTTTTATCACGTTCTGCAGATGCAGCGCCTCGCCGGGATGCGGCATTAGCCAGCCGGGGTGCTCCTCCGCCTCGGCCAGCTCGAAATGGCAGATCGAGGCCGTGGCGAAGGCGCCAATCGTTGCGCCGCGAAACAGCGTGCCGGGGAGAATAAGCACTCCGGCTGGCGCCATCAGGTCCAGCGTTGCATCGTGCTCCGGAAAGGTGATGCGGGCACCGCCCTCGTGTATCCAGAACAGATCATGGAATGGCCATCGCACAGGTCCGATCGGCATCCGCCGGTTAACGCGCCCGAAACGGTGATCGCCCAGCGCGATGTTGTCTTCCTGTGTGTCACGCTGCATGGCCAAGACAAGGCTCCCCGCGCACGAGGCAATCGGAATTCCGAATCGGTGGCCGTTCCCCGATGGTGACGTGGGCGCAATCGTGCGCTCTCATTGCCTTGGGCCGGGTCGGTCGGCCATTAAGGAGTTTGAGATGAGCCTTGCCATGAGCGTGACGAGCGACGCCTCGACGCTGAAGCAGGATTTCGATCGCGATGGCTACATTGCCATCCGGCCGCTGTTCGATGCCGCCAAGATGGCCGAGATCAACCGTGAGCTCGACCGCTTCCTGCGCGACGCAGTGCCTAAGATGAAGGACACGGAAGTGTACTACGAGGACAAGTCCGACCGCAGCACGGTCAAGCAGATGATGTACCTCGAAAAGTACGATGACTACTTCGCGGAGCTCCTGCAGTCCGGTGTGGTCTACGATCTCGCCGAGACGGTTCTGGGCGAGCGCGCCATTCCGCAGAATATGGAGTACTTCAACAAGCCACCCGGCATTGGCAAGCAGACGCCGCCGCACCAGGATGGCTATTATTTCAAGGTCGCACCGCCGCAGGCCATCACCGGCTGGCTGGCTCTGGAGCCGGTCGACGACGAGAACGGTTGCCTCAACTATGTCCGCGGCTCGCATCTGGCAGATGGCTGGCGTCCGCACGGGCGGTCCCATATCCTCGGCTTCTCGCAGGGGGTCACCGATTTTGGCACGCCCGGCGACATCGCCAATACAGTGACCATGCCGGGTGGCGCGGGCATGATGCTTGTTCATCACTGCAAGACCGTGCACTGGGCGAGCCCCAACCGCTCGCCGACCCGCTCGCGCCGAGCCTTGGGTTTCGTATTTTTTGGCGAGAGCGCCAAGCCGGACGATGCGGCGAAGATCGCATACCAAGCGAAGCTTGACGCCGAATTGGCTGCTGCTGGCAAGATCTAAAATATCGCTCGGGCGGCGCCCCGGTTGAGGCTCCGCCCGCATCGGCCTGATCTGGAGATCACGGCAGAGCAATGATCTTTCCCTTGAGCTTGCGATAGGGCAGTCGGGTCAGATTGCTGGTGCACAAGCCCGCGCTGTCTACATTGAAGCTGGCCCGGGCGATCGGGCCGTACGCGTCGCGATGCGATACCGCAGCCTTTACCAACACATAGGTGGCTTCCTCCGGGCGGATGCCCTGCGAATGAAGCTGCCCCAGATCCATCGGCGGCATCTTGCGGCTCGACAGCAGGATCGTCGCTTGGTCGTTCTCCATTACCGCGCACGGTCCCATCTCGGCATGCGTGCCGAGCATAGAGGCCAGATGCGATGTCTTTAGCTCGAGCTCGAAGCTGCCGCCGGTGAGGTTGGTCACCTTGCCCTCGAACGCGATCGGCACGCCGTGATGCTCATCGGTCTTGCCGCCAACCATCAATGAGACGGCGTTGCCGATGCCAGCGGCGCGGCATTGGTCGACGGCTTCGGGGTCAACGAGGGCGGCAACGATGCCGCGCCGTCCAATGGCGAGCAGCGGGCCAAGCAGATCGGTCGCGTCGCCCGGCGCGCCGCCGCCGATATTGTCCGCCGGCTCGACCAGCAGTACCGGGCCGCGGCCGGGCGCCAGCTGGTCGATAGCGTCAAGGACGTCCGAAAGAGGCGCATCGCGCGGATAGCCCCTGGCGATGTTGTCTTCAAGAATTTCGGCAAGGTCCTGCAAGTGCTCCTGCGCGCGGCCCGGATCGCCGCGAGTCGCGGCACTGAGGCTGCATCCGCAATGCGGCACGTCGGCGTAGGAATAGCCGGCCATGACATTGATATTGACGATGTCGCGATCACTCGCCTCGATCGCTCGGGCCGCCGCGAGCACCGCCCGCATCGGGTCGTCGGCCGAGCCCACGCCGGTGGGTGGCAGGACATAGCGCGTCGAAAGGTGCACCTGCGCGATGCCCGGGCATGCCATCACGTTGGCCAGGATGTGCGCCGCCCGCACGGCGGTCTCGTACGCGTCACGATGCGGATTCTCGCGGTAGGCGACGGCAGCGCTGCAATTATCGATAAGCTTTTGCGGGACATTGGCGTGTAGGTCGAGCACGCAGACCACCGGAATATCCAGCCCCCGTACGTCGAGCAGGGCGCGGACCTCGGCCAGGATATCGGCTTCCGGATGGTCTGAACTCTCGCTGACCATGGCGCCGTGGAGAACGAGAAAGATTCCGTCGAGCCCGGAAATCTCGGCCTCAAGCACAGGGAAGAAATGGCGCTGGAACAATTCGATTGCCGCATCCTCGACAACCCCGCTCGGCATGGCCGCCATCTGGATGGTCGGCACCACGTCCCATCCGGCACCTTTTGCGATCTCGAGGAAGCCCGCGCTCGGCGAGCCGTTCCCGGTGTTTTTGTCGATGGCGTCGCGCCCGATATGGAGGGCCGTTGCCTCGAACGCGGCAATCGACGTGTGCTGGCGCAGGAAGGTGTGCGTCTCGTGGAACAAGCCGCCGAACAGCACGCGTTTCGTCATATTTCACCTCCGCCCTATCATGCTACTATGATAACCAAATGCAAAGGTCAAATGCGCACGCCAGCGATCGACGCGGCGGGGACGATCACTGTGCCGGTACCACGCAACGAACCGTCCGGGACCCGGCTGATGACCATATAAGAAGCACGGCATAGTGCGAAAGTAGGCTCCAGGCGGGGACCAGAACGCAATCGTCTGTCCGCCCGTCTGTCAGGGGAGCATCGTCGCAGGTGATCTTGCCCTAGATTAGCGTCTCCCTTGGCGGGCTGATTATGCTGCGTTGTTCGCGCCACCTGCAAGTTGCATTTCCCGGATGGCCTGATCCTTGTCAAAGTTCATTGGGCTGAGATAGCTCGGCGTGGAATGAAGGCGGCGATGATTGCAGAACTACTGAAGCCAATCCATCACCTCGTCCTTTGCCGCCATGCGTGTGTCGAACTGCATTCCGTAAGGCCGCTCGACCTTCAAGGACCCGAACAGCGTTTCGGTGACAGCATTGTCCCAGCAATCGCCCTTGCGGCTCAGCGACATCGGGCGCGCCGAAACCTTCCCACTGCCGATTGCAGCTTCCGTCTTGCAGATGTTCCTGATGACGGTGCCGGCCGGAGAATAGCTTCGGCCAGCCTCCAGGCTTTCAGCCTTTTGAGCGGCTCGCTCGGCAAGGCGCGTGAGGACACCATCGATTTCCG
>CAMDAL010000196.1 GCA_945888565.1 Devosia equisanguinis
AACATGACTTCGCTGAGCGCGTCGGCCGCGCTCTTTCCAGCCCATATCACGAACTGGAACGCCTGATAGTAGAGATCGCAGCTGTCGGTGGCCGAGCGCAGCAGCGCTTCGCATTGCTGCGGCGTAACTTCTGCGCCGCCGGTGAGCAGGTGCGAATTGCGGAAGAGCACCACGCCCTCGTGGTTCCACATGTCGAAGTGGCCGATCCACAGCTGCTCGTTGACGAGCGCGATCAGCTGCCGGACTTCGTTGCGCCGCGGATCGGGCACCTTGAGGTCGAAAGCCGAAGCAATATGGAGGCTTTCGAGGTCGTCCATCCAGTTGAACGACACGTGATAGTCGGCCCAGTTGCCCCGAACCGAAATAGAAATCTCGTC
Source organism: Devosia equisanguinis (assembly GCA_945888565.1). Lineage (GTDB taxonomy): Bacteria > Pseudomonadota > Alphaproteobacteria > Rhizobiales > Devosiaceae > Devosia_A > Devosia_A equisanguinis_A. The sequence goes on from CAMDAL010000196.1 coordinate 378, forward strand.
CGCGTCCTGTCGCTCGAAGTTCCAATCGTTGATCGAGGCAATATGCTCGATAATATCGACGGGGTGCACGGTGCGATCCGGCTCGTATTCGAGAAGTAGTGCCATAGCTATGCGTCCCATTGGGCGATGCGTTGGAAGGCTGCCGGTCATCCGGCTACGCGGTTACTTGCAGAGAACTTGGCGCACGCGAGAGCCTACGAATCGTCCCGTGAATTCCAACCTACACGGCACTCCCGATTCCGGGGACCGCGCCACAGGGCCTTCCAAGGCTTTCTTCTGTGGATGATCGGCGCCGAAGGGTTAACAGGCTGTTAACCGGACGAGTCTGTCCCCAGCCCGTTTGGGTGATTTTGGCACAGTCGGCGACGGGCGACTCGGGGTAAAGTGCGCGCCGCGGGTGACAGGATTGTCATCTACGGTGGCAATTGCCAGACGCCCCCTCCACCACGCATCTTCGATGCGCGGTCCCCCTCCCCCGTGGCTTCGCCACAGTGGAGGAGCACTCGAGCCGCAGCGTCTCACAACGGCAGAACACTGACGTCGCTTTGCTCCTCCACCGCGCCGCGAGGGAGGGGGACCAGACGAAGTCTGGTGGAGGGGGCGCCCTGCTACCTTTAGAAAAGACCCTCGGCTCCGACCCAGCCGGTCGTCAGGGCTTCGGTCCAGTTCGGGAAGCCGTTGGCGAGCGCCAGCTTCGCCGCAGTGTTCCAATCGTAGGCGACGGCGCGGAGGCTGGCGGACCACTTGCCGTTGCGGCGTTCCAGCAGGGCATAGCGTGCATCCGGGGCGCCGTGGAAGAACTGGATGCCGACCGAGCCGGGATTGACGATCAGCCGGCCATCTCGAAGCCTGACGATGCGCGCGATGTGGGTGTGGCCGCAGAGCAGCACCGGGAAATCGACGCCCGCCGCCTTGGCCAGCACCGACGCTTCGTCCGGCATGGTGGTGCTGCGGCCGGTCCACCAGTTGTCGAGCCAGGGCTCGACGTCGGAGCCGGGCGAGCCGTGGCACATGTAGACTTCGCCGGCCAGCTCGGAGGTTTTCGGCAGGCTGTGCAGGTAGGCGAGATGGGCTCGACCCAGTTGCGCGGCGACGAAGCGGTCGACGCTGTCGAGCCTTTCGGGCGGACGCTCCAGCAGGTAGCGGTCGTGGTTGCCGAGGATGGTGGGCAGGTCGCGCTCGATCAGGAGTTCTATGGTGCCGACCGGATCGACCGGGCCGCTGACGAGATCGCCGAGGTTGATGGTGGCATCGACCCCGAGCGCCCCGATATCCGCCTCGACGGCCTCGAGGGCCGGGCGGTTGCCGTGAATGTCCGAGATGACGGCTATGCGCATGCGATCAGCTCCAGCTAGAGTTCGCGCGGCTTGGCCCAGCCCGACTGCACCACCTCGGCCCACTTCGGAAAGCCCCGATCAAGCGCGAGCTTCGCGGCGCCCTGCCAATCGTAGGGAACCGAGTTCAGCGAGACGGCCCAGCCCGAGCGGCGCTTCTCGATGATGGCGTAGTGCGCGTCGGGCGAGCCGGAATCGAACGGCAGGCCGACGCTGCCGGGGTTCACGACCACGCGGCCATCGGCGAGCTTGACGGTGCGCGGCACATGGGAGTGCCCGCAGAGCAGCACTTCGTAGGGGAAGCCTTCCGCCTCGCGCTCGACATGCTCGCGCGACTGCAGCACCGCGTGACCGTACGCCATGACATCGAGCCAGCCGACGCTGTCGCTGGCCGGCGTGCCGTGGCTCAGGAACACGACATCGCCATGCACTGCCGTGGCCGGCAACCGGCGCAGCCAGTCGAAGTGATGCGGGGCGAGTTCGGAGCGGGCCAGGGCATCGACGTTCCAGTCGTCCTCGCGACCCTCGGCGATATGCCGGTCATGGTTGCCACGAACTGACGGCAGGTCGAGGTCGATCAGGCGGTCGGCCACGCCGACCGGGTCGAACGGGCCGGAGAGGAAGTCACCGAGCGACAGCGTGGCATCGACGCCCTGCGAGGCGATCTCGTCAAGCACGGCATCCAGCGCATGGAGGTTGCCATGCACGTCCGAAATGATCGCGAGCTTCACCGGGTTACTGGCCCGGCGCGGCGGATTTCGACTTCAGGGCTTCGACCTCGGCGGTGAGGGCCTTGAGCTCGGCGCTCTGCAGTTGCACCAGCTCGCGCAGCGCGTCGTAATCCTCGCGCTTCACCAGGTCCATGTCGTTGGTCATGCGCTCGAGCTGCGACTTCACGACCGTCTCGATTTCGCGGCGCACCCCGTCGGCAACGCCGGCCGCGTTGTTCATCAGCTTGCCCAGTTCATCGAATAGCTTGCTGCCCTGCGTCATCGGGTCGTCCTCTGCTTGTCTGTCGCCAGCGTTTTAGGCCGCGACCCGCGCCTTGACCAGAGCTTCACGGCAGCTAAAAGGTCGCGTTAGTCCCGGATTGGAGCCCGAGCGTGCAATTCCCCGATTTCCTGCAGCCTGTCGCCTTCGCGGTCGGTCCGGTCGAAATCCGGTGGTACGCGCTCGCCTATCTGGTCGGGGTGCTGCTGGGCTCGGCCTATGCGGTGACCCTGCTGAAGCGCCATGGACTGTGGCCGGAGAACCGGCCGCCCTTCCCTGCCCCGGCCATGTGGGACTTTGCCTTCTGGGCCGTGCTCGGCATCGTGATGGGTGGCCGGCTCGGCTACGTGCTGTTCTACAATCTGCCCTATTACCTCGAGAACCCCGGCGCGATCGTGTCGCTGTGGGATGGCGGCATGAGCTTCCACGGCGGGCTGATCGGCATCGTGCTGGCGATGGCGCTGTTTACCCGCTTCCACAAAGGCAACATCCTGTCGGGGCTCGACCTGCTCGGAGCGATCTCGACCATCGGGCTGTTCCTCGGGCGAGTGGCCAATTTCATCAACGCGGAACTCTGGGGCGGGCCGACCGACCTGCCCTGGGGCGTAATCTTCCCCAACGATCCGGAGGGGCTGCCGCGACACCCGACGCAGCTCTATGAGGCGCTGCTCGAGGGCCTGCTGCTGTTCGTGCTGATCGCCATAATGGCGCAGGGGACACGGGCGCTGAAGCGCCCGGGGCTGATCGCCGGGATCTTCGGCATCGGCTACGCGCTGAGCCGCATCTTTGTCGAGTTCTTCCGCCTGCCCGACATCCAGATCGGCTACCTCTATGGCGGCTGGCTGACCATGGGCATGGTGCTGTCGCTGCCGATCCTCGTCGCGGGGATCGGGCTGGTCGTCTATTCGCCGAGGTCTTCACGTGGCGAGTGAACAGCTTTCGCTATCGGAGCTGATCGACAGGCAGATCCGCGAGACCGGCCCGATGTCGATCGCCACCTTCATGGGTCTGGCGCTGACGCATCCCCGCGAGGGCTACTATACCGGAGCCGACCCGCTGGGCGCGAAGGGCGACTTCGTCACGGCGCCCGAGATCAGCCAGATGTTCGGCGAGCTGATCGGCTTCTTCGTCGTCAACCTCTGGCAGCAACTGGGCGAGCCCCGCTCGTTCACGCTGCTGGAGCCGGGACCCGGCCGCGGTACGCTGATGCAGGATGCGCTGCGCGTCGCGGCACGGGCCGAGGGCTTCCTCGATGCCTGCCACCTGCAGCTGTTCGAGACCAACCCGGCCCTCAAGGCGCAGCAGGCGGAGCGGCTGGGGCAATACAAACCCTACTGGGCTGACGAGATCGACGCGGTGGCGGACGATCCGCTGATCGTTGTCGCCAACGAGTTCTTCGATGCCCTGCCGATCCGGCAGTTCGTCAAGGCACCCGATGGCTGGCACGAGCGGCAGGTGGGCCTGCGCGATGGCAAGCGGACGTTCGGCCTGTCGCCGACGCCGATCCCCGGCGAGGCGATGCCGGAGGCGGTGCGGAACGCGGACGACGGCGCCATCTACGAGGTCAACCTCGCGGCAGCCGACGCGCTGCAGCGGCTGGGCAAGCGGATCGCGGCGCAGCGTGGCGCCATCCTCGCCATCGACTATGGCTACGCCGACACGCAGACCGGCGAGACGCTGCAGGCAGTACGGCGGCACGGCTTCGCCGATGCGCTGGAGGCGCCGGGCGAGGCAGACCTCTCCGCTCACGTCGATTTCGGCGCGCTGGCTCGGGTGGCGGGCGACCTCGGACTGAGGGCCGAGCCACTGGCAACGCAGCGCGATTTCCTGAGCCGCATGGGCATCGTCGAGCGGGCGAGCGCCCTCGCCAGGGCCAACCCCGGGCAAATCGAGACCATCGCGGCTGCCTTGCGCCGGCTGACCGACTCCTCTGAAATGGGAACGCTTTTCAAGGTCTTCTGCGCTTCGGCCGGCGACCTCGAACCGATTGGATTTGCCTGATGACGATTCCGTTTGAGCAGAGCCGGGCCCTCGGACGCCTCGCCGGCATTCGCCATGGCTTCTTCGGCCGTCGCGGCGGCGGCTCGACCGGCGACTTCGCTTCGCTCAACGCCTCGGACACGGTGGGTGACCGGCCGGCCTGCGTCGAGCGGAATCGCGAGCAGATGCTGCTGACGCTGGGCCTTTCACCCGAGGAGCTGGCGCGGGTGAAGCAGGTGCACTCGGCCCGCGTCGTGGTGCTGACCGACCCGGCGGCGATCGGAGAGTTGCCGGAGGCGGACGCCATCGTCACCGACATCCGTGGCGCGGCGCTGGGAATCATGACCGCCGACTGCACGCCGATCCTGCTCGCCGACGCCGAAGCAGGCGTCATCGGCGCGGCGCATGCCGGCTGGCGCGGCGCAGTAACGGGCATCGCCGAGGCGACGGTGAACGCGATGGTGTCGCTGGGCGCCGATCCGGAGCGCATCGTTGCGGCAATCGGGCCCACCATCTCGGAGTCAAACTACGAAGTCGGACCCGAATGGGCGGCGGAGTTGCTGAAGCACCACCGCGATGCGGCCAACCGGATCAGCATGCCTGAGGGTGGCCGCGAGCATTTCGACCTGCCCGGCTTCGTCTTCGACCACCTGATCGGTGCGGGTGTCGGCGTGGTGGATGACCTGCGGCTGTGCACCTATGCCGAGCCCAAAAAGTACTTCTCGCACCGCTGGGCCACCCACAAGGGCATCCCGACCGGGCGTCAGCTCAGCATCATCGGGTTGGGCGGGCTGTGACCCGATAAGCCACATTCGGGAATCCTTCCAAGAATTTTCATCGTGCCGACACAAGCCGCATTGCCAAGCCAGTGCGCGCTCGCTAGAGACCCGCCAATAGGCGGCCGGGCACCCCCAGCCCAGCCCAGAACTGCGGAGCGCGCGCGTGAAACTTGTCACCGGCAATTCCAACCGCGCCCTTGCCGAAGCGATCGGCGCGTACCTGGAGCTCCCGCTGACCGACTGCACGGTCAAGCGCTTCAACGACAAGGAAATCTTCGTCGAGATCCATGAGAACGTCCGCGGCGAGGACGTCTTCATCATCCAGTCGACCTCGTATCCGGCCAACGACAACCTGATGGAACTGCTGATCCTGTCGGATGCGCTTCGCCGCTCGTCCGCACGGCGCATCACCGCGGTGATCCCCTATTTCGGCTATGCCCGGCAGGACCGCAAATCGGCCTCACGCACGCCGATTTCGGCGAAGCTGGTCTCGAACCTGATCACCGAGTCGGGCGTGAACCGGGTGGTGACGCTCGACCTGCACGCCGCGCAGATCCAGGGCTTCTTCGATATCCCCACCGACAACCTCTACGGTGCGCCGGTGATGGTTCGCGACATCCAGAAGAACTACAAGGGTAACAACGTGATGATCGTGTCGCCCGACGTGGGCGGCGTGGCCCGGGCCCGCGCCACGGCCCAGCGCATCGGCGCCGACCTTGCCATCGTAGACAAGCGCCGCCCCAAGGCGGGTGTCTCCGAGGTGATGAACATCATCGGCGACGTGTCGGGTCATGCCTGCATCCTGATCGACGACATCGTCGACTCGGGTGGCACGCTGGTGAACGCAGCTGCGGCGCTGATCAACGCGGGCGCCACCGAGGTTTCGGCTTACATTACGCACGGCGTGCTATCCGATGGCGCCGCCGAGCGCATCGCCGCAAGCAAGCTGAAGGAACTGGTGATTACCGACTCGATCGTCGCCAACGAGGCGACCCTAGCCGCCAAGAACATCCGCCGGATTTCGATCGCGCCGCTGATCGGCGAGGCGATCGCGCGCACCGCCAGCGAGCAGAGCGTTTCGAGCCTGCTGGACTGAGGTTCGGGGCCGGTCGTTCGTGCCTCCGAGGTTGTGGCATCGGCACCGGTCGCGAGAAAATCTCCCTGCCATTCGAGCGTGGCTCTCACGGCCGTCTCTCCTGGAATCGCTCCACTTGAGCGGTTTTGCCTGTGGCACGGCTCCAAGTGTCGAAATCCCTTCCCAATGCACGACATTGTTCCGTCGATGCCTCGAACAAGGAGATTTCGCGATGCGCTACATGCTGATGCTCTATGCCGACGAGAAGGCCGGGGCCGCCATTCCGACCGAGCAGATGGCAAAGGCGATGGACAGCCTATTTGGTTAGGCGCCGAAGAACTGGCGGGTTTGACCGTCGGTTGGCCAGCGGCCCTCGGGCGTGAGCCGGTCGACCGTTTCCGGGATCGCGGTCGCGAGACGCTGCAGCAGGTCCTCGCGGCTGAGGCCGGTGCGTGTGGATAGCTCGTCGAGGTTCTCGCTGCCGATGGCGCGTTCGACTTCCTGCGGGGTGAGCCCCTTGGTCGGGACACCCGGCGTCACCCACGAATCCGCAGTTTCCGACTGGCCCGCCGACTTGAAGCTGTCCATCAGATCGCCGAGTCCACCTGCCAGGCCGCCCTTGCCGTTGCCACCGAGCAGGCCGCCAAGTCCACCGAGCAGGCCGCCATCGCTGCGACCGGTCCGGCCGAGAGTCTGAGCGCCCTTGAGGGCCTCCGAAATCTTGTCCCGGTTCTGGTAGCCGGCGACCGCGACCAGGCCGAGCAGGGCCAGCATTGAGGGCATGCCCTTTGCCATGATGTCCTCCTCAGGCCCGGCGGCGGGCGATCATGCCCCAGACAGCCAGCACAGTGATGGCACCGACGACTGCGCCGATCAGCCCGGCACCTTCACCCGGCTGATACCAGCCCAGCGCCTGCCCCAGGAACGAAGCGACGAAGGCGCCGACGATGCCGAGGATGGTGGTGAGGATGAAGCCCGACGGCTCACGGCTGCCCGGCATGATGAACTTCGCGATGATACCGGCAATGAAGCCGATCAGGATGGTCCAGAGAAGTCCCA
>CAMDAL010000197.1 GCA_945888565.1 Devosia equisanguinis
GCGCCGGTCTCATCACACGCCAGTCCGGCGCCGCACCAAGCATCCAGATCATCGTCGCCCCCGAGGCCCTGCCAATCTTGCGCTGACGCCCTACCAACCCGTCAGAACCTCTGTGCACCGGTACTAGGTGAGAAGGCCTTGAGAGCTGCGCTCGAAAGGCAGGTGCCGGCAGGCGGAAGGGGGGAGCAGCAAACGCTGGGTCGGGTCAGCTCACGCTGACCGCCGACCCCTCAACCGCCATCCGCCCGATCGCGTCAAAGTCCCACGCAATCCCAAGCCCCGGCGCGCTCGATGGCACGGCGTATCCGCCCTCGATCCGCATCCCCTCGGTGGTGAGCTCGTCGAGCTGCGGGATGTACTCCACCCAGCGCGCATTCGGCACCGCGGCGCAGAGCGCCACATGCAGTTCCATCAGGAAGTGCGGGCACACCGCTGTGTTGAAGCACTCGGCGAGGTGCGCCACCTTCAGCCACGGGGTGATCCCGCCGATCCGCCCCACGTCGGGCTGTACGATGCTGACCGCATGCTGCTCCAGGTACTCGCGGAAATGCAGGTGGCTGTAGAGGCTCTCGCCCATCGCGATCGGGATCGACGTGTGCTCCACCAGCCGCCGGTGCCCGGCAATGTCGTCCGCCGGCAGCGGCTCTTCCAGCCAACCCAGGTCGAGCCCGTCATAGGCCCGCGCTCGCCGGATCGCCTCGTCCACCGTGAAGGCTTGGTTGGCGTCGGTGAAGATCTCGAACCCCGCGCCTACCGCCTCGCGCACCGCAGCAATCCGGCGCACATCCTCATGGATCGGCCGGCCGACCTTCAGCTTGCAGCCGCCGAACCCCGCCCCCTTGGCGCGCAGCGCATCCTCGACGAGCGCAGTTTCCTCGAGGTGCAGCCACCCGCCCTCGGTGGTGTAGAGCCGCACCCGGTCCTGCGCCCCGCCGGCCAGCTTGTGCAGCGGCAGGTTGGCCCGCCGCGCCTTCAGGTCCCACAGCGCCGTGTCGATCGCCGCCATGGCGATCGCCGTGATCGCGCCGACAGTCGTTGCATGCGTCAGGAACAGCAGCTTTTTCCAGATCTTCTCGATGTCGTTGGCATCGTCGCCGATGATCGCCGGCCCGAGCGTCCGCTCCAGCAGCGCCATCACCGAATGCCCGCCGGTGCCGATGGTGTAGCTGTAGCCCGTCCCCACCACCCCATCCGCATCGGTGATGCGAACGATCGGCGTCTCCTGGCTCACGAAGCTCTGGATCGCGTCGACCCGCTTCACCTTCGGCTTCAGGTCGACCATCACCAGGTCGACGCGGACAATCCGGCTCATCGTAACCCCCTCACCCAAAAAGTCGCGCGGCCGCCTCGGGCGCCAGCGCCGAATTCGCCGCGCCCAAGTTCTGCTCCAGCTGCCTGAGGCTCGACGTGCCGATCAGCACGCTCGCCACCCCGGGCCGCGTCATCGCGAATTGCATCGCCGCCTGCGGCAGCGTCGCACCCTCCGCCTTGGCCCGCGTCTCGAGGTCACGCACCTGCGCCAGGATCGCCTCGCTCGCCGGCTGGTAGTTGAACCACGCCCCCGGCACCAGCCCCTGGGCCAAAATGCCCGAATTGTAGATGCCGCCGAGCACGAAGCTCGTGCCCTTGTCCCGCGCCAGATCCACCAGTTCAGCCTCGGCGTCCCGGTCCAGCAGCGTCCACCGCCCGGCCAGCAGGATCACGTCGAGCGCCTCCGAACCCAGCACGTCGATGCAGACCTGCGTTTCGTTGACCCCCAGCCCGATCGCCCCGACCAGCCCCTCGGCCTTCAGCTTCTTGAGATAGGGCAGCCCGCTCGACATCAGGTCATCGAAGTGCCGCGCGTTGACCGCGCCATGCGTCATCGTCCCGATATCGTGCACATAGACGATGTCGACATGCCCGGTCCCGAGCCGATTCAGCGACCCTTCCAGCGCCTCCTCGAGCGCCGCCGCCGTGTATTCGTAGTGCGCGTCATTGGGCATCGGATCGACGAACCCGTCGGCCTCGGCCACCTGCGCCCCCGGCCGCAGCACCTTGCCCACCTTGGTCGAGACGATGTAGTCGCCCCGCGCCTTGCCCTTGAGGAACGCCCCGAGCCGCGCTTCCGATCGCCCCCGCCCATAGTGCGGCGCCGTATCGAAATACCGGATGCCCGCCTCCCAGGCCCGGTCCAGCACCGCCGCCGCCTCCGCATCGCTCACCGCATGCCCCAGATTGCCGATCGAGGCACACCCGAACCCCAGGCTCGTCAGCTTCAGCGCCGTATGGCCCACCGGCCGGAAATCGAAATTCATGGTCATCCTCGAAAGCGCAACGATTGCTCAGAGTGCCTAGCGCGAACCCCGCCACCGGCGCCATTCGCCAAAGGCCTACTTCACCCCGCCAAATGTCAGCCCGGCAATCAGGTGCTTCTGCACGATGAACGTCAGCACCAGCGCCGGAATGATGATCAGCACCGCCATGGCGCTCATCCCCGTCCAGTCCACGGTGAACTGCGCGGTGAAATCCATCAGCCCCACCGGCATGGTCTTGCTGGCCGTGGTCCGCGTCAGCTGGCTCGCCAGCGCATACTCGTTCCACGAAGTCAGGAAGGCAAAGATCCCCGCCGAGGCCAGTCCCGAGCGTGCCAGCGGAAACTCGATCGTCCAGAACGCCTGCCAGCGCGTGCACCCATCGATCTGCGCCGCCTCCGACAATTCCTGCGGAATCTGCCGGAAGAACCCGTCGGTCAGCCAGATCGTGAAGGGGATGTTGACCGCCAGGTAGACGAGGATCAGCCCCCACGACGTATCGATCAGCCCGATCCGGCTCCAGATGATGAAGAGCGGCAGGCTCAGCGCCACGCCTGGCACCGTCCGGCTCAGCATGAAGGCAAGGAACATCGTCCCCTTGCCCTTGAACTTGAACCGCGCGAACGCATAGCCGCCGGCCATGCCGATCAGCACTGCCACCACTGTCGAGGTGAGCGAAATCACCAGCGAGTTGGTGAAGTACTGCAGCACCGGCAGCCCCTGCTGCTGCGACGAAAAGCCGAACAGCCGGGCAAAATTGTCGAGCGTCGGGTTCTGCGGAATCCACACCGCCGGCCGTGCGAGCACCTCGATGTTCGGCCGGAAGGCGGTGAGCACCACCCACGCCCCCGGCGCCACCAGGATCAGCATGGCGAGAAACACGCCAAACCGCACCGCCCAGCGCTCCCAGGGCGCCTCTATGCCGCGTGACTCGCTCATTCGGCGCCTCCCATGAAGGCGCGCGCCGCCACCAGCTTGCGATAGAAATACACGGTGAACACGATCGACAGCAGGATCGAGACATAGCCCATGGCGTTGGCCATCCCCATCTGCGAGTTGGCGTAGCCGGTCCGCGTCATCAGCGTCCACAGCAGCTCCGTCCGCCCCGCCGGCCCGCCATTGGTCATGATCCGCACCATGTCATAGGCCCGCGCCACATCGAGCGAGCGGATGGTCATGGCGATGTAGATGAACGGCATCAGGAACGGCAGCGTGATGTGCCGGAACACCTGGAACGGGTTGCACCCATCCACCTTCGCCGCCTCGATCGGCTCCTTGGGCATCGCCATCAGCCCGGCCAGCAGCAGGATGCCGAACACCGAAGTCGACATCCACACCTCGGCAAGGATGATCGTCAGCGGCGCCAATGTCGCATCCACCAGCCACGGGATCGGCTCGGTGATGAGCCCCAGGTCGAAAAGCGCGTTGTTCACCAGCCCGACCGCATCGTTGAACAGGTACTTGAACTGGAAACCCACGAGGATCGGCGAGAACATCATCGGGAACATCATGACGGTCCGCAGCGTCCGCTGCCCCCAGGTCACCCGGTTGATCAGCAGCGCCAACCCGAGCCCCAGCACCATTTCGACGTTGAGCGTGATGGTGACGAACACGAAGGTCCGCCCGAACGCCCACCAGAAATCCGCGTTGGACAGCAGCCGCTCGTAGTTCCTGAGCCCCACGAACTGGAACAGCGTCGCCGGCTTGGTCAGGTTGTACGCCGTCATGCTCGACCACAACGACACCAGCAGCGGCAGCAGCACCACCGACAGGATGACGATGATCGCCGGCAACAGCAGCAGGTACGGAATGGCGCGTTGGGAATGGATAAACTTCATGAACCGTCCGGGGCGTATGTGTCAGGGCAGCACCCGTTGCTCCCCCCTCCACTGCCTGACGGCGGTCCCCCTCCCCCGCAAGCGGGAGAGGATGCCCCGTGGCGAGGCCGTGGCAACATCAAACCTCTCCCGCTTGCGGGGTAGGGGGACCAGCGAAGCTGGTGGAGGGGGGAGCAACAGCCACCCCCTCCATTCAGGGTCTGGCCCTTACTGCAACAACCCGGCGTCCTGCATGATCACCGTCGCTTCGCTCGCGGCCTGGTCCAGCGCTTCCTGCGCCGTCTTTTCGCCGACGATCGCCGCCTGCAGCTGCGGCCAGATCACGTTCGATACCTCGATCCACTGCGCCACCAGCGGCGGCGTGCGGGCTTCGGCCAGCGAGTTCTGCCAGGCCGAGAACATCTCGCCCATGAACGGCTTGCCGTTCTCGGCAAACCACGTCTTCACCTCGTCGAAGGTCTTGGAGCGGGTCGGCAGGTTGCCGGCCTGCGCTTCCATCATCGCGCTCTCGTCGTTGGTGAGGAACACCGCGAGCGACACCGCCGCCGGCTTGTTGTCACAGGCTTCCGTCACCGAGAACGAGTGCGAACCCGACCAGCCGCCGCGCTTGCCCGAAGTGCCCACCGGCGCCGTGGCGAAGCCGACGTCGTCGGCGATCTTGGAGGCCGTCGGGTCGGTATAGAAGCCGGCAAAACCCGGCCAGTCGAGGTCGATGGCCAGCTGGCCCGCCGCCATCGCCTGGCCGATATCGTCCCAGGTGTAGTTGACGGTGCCGGCCGGCACGGCCTTGGCGTCATAGATGTCCTTGAACCACTGCACGGCTGCGACGCCGGCTTCGGAGTTGAACACCGGCTTCCAGTTCTCGTCGAACACGTCGCCGCCATTGGCGCGCAGGATCTCCATGAACCGGCCGGTCATGCCCTCGTCCTTGCCCGCGAACGCGGTGCCGTAGAGGTTCGGCGGATCGGCGAAGAAGATCACCTGGTTCTTGAAGTCCTCGTAGGTCTCGGGCGGCACCAGGTCCTTGCCGTACTTTTCCTTGTAGGCGGCCTGGTTCGCCGGATCGGCATAGAGCGACTTGCGGTAGTAGATATTCGACACGTCGGTGACACGCGGCAGTTGCACCAGCCGGCCATCGACCATCGCCGAGGCGAGCGTGCCCGGCACGTACTGGTCGAGCTCCGACTGCGGGATCGCGCCCATCAGGTCGATATAGAGGTCGCCATACTGCGGCGCGAAGCTGGTGTGGTTGGAACCCACGCACCAGGTGATCGCACCCGAGGCGATGTCCTGCTTGATCTCGCGGTCGAGCTCGAAGTGATTCTTGCTCGAAACGATCTCCACCTTGGCGCCGGTCTTGGCCTCCCACTCGGGAATGCGCGTGTAGAGCTTTTCGTACTGGGTGCCGCCAATCAGCTTCACCTTCAGCGTGTAGCCCGCAAAGGAGCCGTAATCGAACTCCTGGGCCGTAGCGGGCGCCGCGAGCGCCAGCGCCGTCGTTGCCAAAACTGCCGAAGCCAGTGCCCCGGCCAGAATCTTGCCTGTCATGAATCCCTCCTCATGAACCCTTCACGGGGCCACTGTCGCCCACTTATGAAAAGTCTATTCTTATGTAAGTACGCCCCGGCGCGTGTCGTCAATAATCTGCCGTGGCTATAGCCAGAGGGCCAATTGCCATCGGCGCCCGGGCGGCCTTATCTGGGTGCAGACAATTCTCCTGTGAATGGAGAGGCGCGTCGGTGGAGGGACCGGGGCAAATGTGGAGGGACCATGCCGCCGTCAGCCGTTCAGACTCCGTTCATCATCATGGCGTCCGCATGACCATCGAGCTCGACGACGACGCCGACCGCTATCGCGCCCCCGCCCTCGACAAGGGGCTCGACATCCTCGAGCTGCTCGCCGGCATTCCGGACAGCCTGAGCCAGGCCGAGATCGCCAAGGCGCTCGATCGCAGCCCCAACGAGATCTACCGCATGCTCGATCGGCTGGTGCGCCGCGGCTATGTCCGCCGCAATGCCGAGGATCGCTACGACCTCACCCTGAAGCTGTTCGAGCTGTCGCACCGCCACTCGCCCATCCAGCGCCTCGTCAGCCAGGCCCAGCCGATCATGCGGCAGTTCGCCTTCAAGGCCGAGCAGGCCGCCCACCTCGTCGTGCAGGATCGCAGCGCGCTCGTCGTCATCACCCAGGTCGATGGCCCCGGCTACTGGAACGTCTCGATCCGCGTCGGCAGCCGTATCGGCCTCGTCAACACCGGCTCGGGCCACATCTTTCTCGCCTTCGCCACACCGGAGGAGCGCACCGTCATGCTCGCCGAGCAGGCGCTCGGCCCCGAAACCCTGCCCGCCGGCCTCGCCGCCCGCCTCGCCGACGTCGCCACCCAGGGCTACGAGGCCATGCCCAGCGCCCAGACCGCCGGCGTCTTCAACCTCTCCGTCCCGGTGCTGGGCCCGCTCGGCACCATCATCGCCGCCCTCACCTGCCCTTACACGCAGCGGCTCGACAAGCTCGATGCCCCCAACATGCCGGCCACGCTGGCCATGCTGCAGCAGGCCGGCCGCGAAATCTCGCAACGCGTCACCCCGTCAGGTCAACATGCGCATCCTTGATACCCACCTGCACCTCGTCTACCCGGACCGCTTCGACTACCCCTGGCTGTCGGGCGCCCCCGCCATCAACAAGCCTTGGACCGCCGAGTCCTACTTCGCCGAAGCCGCCCCGCTCGGCATCGAGAGCGCCCTCCACATGGAGGTCGACGTCGCCGAAACCGACATCGTCCCCGAGACGGCCTTCGTCACCCCCCTCCCCCGCATGGCCGGAGCCATCGCCGCCTGCCGTCCCGAAAGCCCTGATTTCGCGGCACAACTCAACGCGCTGACTGCCATCCCCGGCGTCCTGGGCCTGCGCCGCATCCTCCACACCTCGCCGAACGACCTCAGCCAGTCCGACCTCTTTGTCGCGAACCTCCGCCGCCTCCCGGCGAGAAACCTCACCTTCGACCTCTGCGTCCGCGCCGACCAGCTCGCCCCCGTCGCTACGCCACTGGCGCAGCGCGCTGAAGACGTCACCTTCATCCTCAACCACTGCGGCGTCCCAGACGTCCTCGGCGCCGGCCTCGACCCCTGGCGCGCCGACATCCGCGCTCTGTCGGCGCTGCCCAACGTCAACGCGAAGATCTCCGGCATCGTCGCCTATTCCGGCCCCGATTGGACCATCGACACCATCCGCCCCTACATCGAGCACGTCATCGACTGCTTCGGCTGGGACCGCATCGTCTGGGGCTCCGACCACCCCGTCGTCACCCTCACCGGCTCCCTCACCCGCTGGGTCGAAGCTACCCACGAAATCATCAAGGGCGCCACGTCCGAGGACCAATCCAAGCTCCTGCACAAAAACGCAGAACGCATCTACCGGGTTTAGATCACCGAGGGCGGAGGTGGTCCTCCACTGTGGC
>CAMDAL010000198.1 GCA_945888565.1 Devosia equisanguinis
CGAACTCAATTTTACATGAATGATTTCAGTGGCTTAAGGGGTAGAGAGAGTTGGATGCCAGTGCCATCCTCTCCGCCACCTTCCCCTGTGACGCCGGACCACTGGCCGAGATTCGGTGACCCCGCCCCGCCCCATCACTGCGCCTGATCAACCCGATCACAGCATTGCGTTGGCAGGGGCGGTCGCGAAGGGCTAGAGAGACCCCGACTGAGGGGACCGACTTGATTGAACTGATGCTTCTGGTTGCCGGCGTCATCGCCGGCGCGCTCAACACGCTGGCCGGCGGCGGCTCGTTCGTGGCGTTTCCGGCCCTGCTGGCCGCTGGCGTGCCGCCCGTCATTGCCAATGCCACCAACACCTTCGCCGCCCTGCCCGGCTACGTGAGCGGTGCGGCTGGCTTCCGCGACGAGTTGGTCAGGCATCGCGCCCGGCTGCTGCCTTACACGATCATCGCCCTGCTGTTCGGGTATGCCGGGGCCGAGTTGCTGCTGCATGTCAGCAACGATGCGTTCAACCGGATCGTGCCGTGGCTGATGCTGCTAGCGGTCCTGCTGTTCGCTTTCGGCAACCGGCTCAACGCCCTGATCGTGGCGCGCGCCGGCGGCATGCGGGGCGCAAGGCTCACCGGGGCCATCCTGCTGCTCGGGCTGCTGGCGGCGCTCTGCGTCTATGGCGGGTTCTTCAATGCCGGCCTCGGCATCATGCTCCTGGCCTACCTGGCGCTCGCGGGGATGACCGACATCCACGCCATGAACGGCCTGAAACTCTGGATCTCCTCGGTGGTGGCGGTGATCGCGGTCGTGCGGTTCGCGCTGTCGGGCTCGATCGACTGGTACTACGGCACCATCACGCTGGTCGGCGTGGTGGTCGGTGCCTACGCCGCCGCGCGCCTCGCACACCTGATACCCCGGGACCTGCTGCGAACGCTGGTGATCGTTTACGCAGGCGCGCTCACCGTCTGGTTCTTCTACACGGCCTACTTCGCCGGCTGAGTTATCCCCGCGCCAGCCACACCGACGTATCGTGGAATGCTGCTCCACCGAAGGGGCGGACAGGGTCCGAGCCGATCAGCGTATTGATGCCGGCGCCACCATGGTGGGCGGAGTTCGGATGGATGCCTTCGGCGATGACCACGCGACGCTGCATGCCATCGAAAAGCTGTGCCTTCAGAGTCACTTCGCCCCGCGCATTGCCAAGCCGCACGAGGTCGCCTTCGGCGATGCCGAGGCCGGCGGCATCGAGGGAATGGATCATCACAGACGGCTCGGGATGGCGCTTGCGGCTGCCCGCGGTCTCCGAAAAGCTCGAGTTCAGGAAAGCGCGCGCCGGGCTCGTGGCGAGGCGGAACGGGGTGACGTCGTCGATCCGCTCGGTGACGTCCCAGTGGTCGGCAAAGCGCGGCATCTCGGCCGGGTCGCAGGCCCAGAGGTAGCCGCCCTGCTCGAACACGCCCTGCCAGTTCGGGGCGAAGCGGTAGCGGCCATCGGGCCAGCCGAAGCCGTCGGCGAAGTGCGCCTTCGCCACCGGCTGAGGGCTCTCGATGAAGCCGGTCTTCTCGATCTCGTCGAGTTCACCGAACCCGGAGCGCCGGAAGGTCTCGGCCACCATCTGCCGGTCGGTCAGGTGCATCGAGGCGTGATCAGTACCCAGTCGACGGAGGAGGTCGTTGATCACCTCGAAGTTGGAGCGGCACTCGCCCGGCGCCTCGACCAGCTGCGGGCCATAGAGCACGCGGGTGTGGCCGCCGCGGCGGTAATAGTCGTTGTGCTCGAGGAACATGGTGGCCGGCAGCACGATATCGGCCATGCGGGCCGTATCGGTCATGAACTGCTCGTGCACCACGGTGAACAGGTCGTCGCGCGCAAAGCCTGCCCGCGTCAGCCCCTGCTCGGGCGCGACGTTCACCGGGTTGGTGTTCTGGATGAACAGCGCCTTGACCGGTCCACCGCCCTTCAGCGCCACCGGATCGCCCGTCAGCACCTTGCCGATCTCGCTCATGTCGAGCTCGCGGCCCGCTGGCCCCAGGTCGGCGCCGTAGATCAGCGACTTGTCGATCTTCCAGCTGCCCGAGTTGGAGTGGAAGGCCCCGCCCCCGGTGTGCTGCCAGGCCCCGGTCATCGAGGCGATCGACAGCGCCGCATGCATCGCGGTGGCGCCGTTGCGCTGCCGGGTGAAGCCGTAGCCGAGGCGGTAATAGGTCTTCGGCGTCGTGCCGACGAGCCGCGCGAACGCCTCGATCTCGTCGACCGTCAGGCCGGTGATGGCGGCCGCCCATTCCGGCGTCCGGGTTGCGAGGTGCGCTTCGAACTCGGGCGAGAAATCGGTCCAGCGCGCCATCCAGGCCCGGTCGGCGAGATTGTCGCGCAGCAGGATATGCATCACCGCCACCGCCAGCGCGCCGTCGGTGCCGGGGCGCAGCAGCAGGGCCATGTCGGCCTGCTCCATGGTGGCGTTGCGGTAGATGTCGATGACCACCAGCTTGGCGCCCCGCTCCTTGCGGGCGCGGACGGCGTGGGTCATCACGTTGACCTGGGTGGTGACGGCGTTGGTGCCCCAGACCACCACGCAATCAGACTCGGCCATTTCCTCGGGATTCGGCCCGGTCAGGCGGCCGGCCCCGGCGAGGAAGCCCGGCCAGGCCGTGCCGGTGCAGATGGTGTCGTACTGGCGCGAGTAGCCGCGCGCATGCCGCAGCCGCTCGATCCCGTCGCGGTGCACGTGGCCCATGGTACCGGCATAGAAATACGGCCAGACGGCCTCCGCGCCATGCTCGCGCTCGATCTGGAGCAACCGGGTGGCGATCTCCGCCATCGCCTCGTCCCAGCTAATGCGCTGCAACTCGCCGCTGCCCTTTTTGCCAACGCGGCGGAGCGGATAGAGCAGCCGGTCCGGATTGTGGATACGCTCGGCGTAGCGGGCCACCTTCTCGCAGATGACGCCCGCCGTGTAGGGATCATCCTTGGCACCGCGCACCCGGCCGATGGTGCGCGCGTCGATGATCTCGACATCGAGGGCGCAGGTCGACGGGCAGTCGTGCGGACAGACGGAGCGGGCGGTGCGCGGGGCAGTGATGGCGTTCATGATCGCGTCATAGCACGGTCATACAGCGCCGGTCAGCCGGTCGACGCCTTATTCCTCGGCGCGGATGCGGGCCAGTTCGGCGTTGTAAATCCTGAGGCTCAGAAAGATCGCGAACAGGAAGCAGACGATGCCGGTCATCTGCGACAGCGGCAGCGCGCCGGCCGCTGGGATGTGCTTGGCGATGAGGAGGGCGACGATGAGCGTCAGCACGGACACCACTTCATGGAAGCGGAACAGCATGGCTGCGGAGTACTTTCCAATTTGTGCGCTGACGCTAGGCGCAGACCAGATACGGATCAGCCCGGCCACATGACCGAACTCCCGACACCACGTTAGGCGAATCGCCAAAGGGTTCCATCAACTTTCGCGTCATCCGGCATTTTCGGGGAATCGGCGTCGCCCGGCGGCAACACCTACCGCGACAGAGCCCTTATCTCCGCGTTGGCCCGCCGCAGCCGTTCGGCGAGAGTGGCTCCTACCGCCAGCACCAGCGCCGCGTGAAGGTGCGGCTTTTCCTCGGCCAGCGCATCGAGGCCTTTCCGGTCGAGCACCAGTACGCGGCCATTGCTGGCGGCGATGACGTCGGCAGTGCGGGGTCCCTGCCCGAACAGGGCGAGTTCGCCGAACACGGTGCCGGCTTCGACGGTGCTGACGCGGTGGCTTGGCCCGTTGCCGACCCGGACGGCGATGTCGACATGCCCCTCGACCAGGAAGAACAGCGCGTCGGCGCGCGAGTTCTGGGCGATCAGCGTCTCCCCCGGCGAGAACGAATGGCTGCGGACGCGCAGGTCCAGTTCCTTGAGCATCGGCTCGTCGAGTCCGGCCAGCATCTCGAACTCGGTGAGCGGCACCTCGCGGTCGTCGGCCTTGGCGTCCGCCTGTTCCAGCAGGCGCTCCTCGAAGAACTCCAGCGCTTGGTCGATGTTGGGAAAGTGCATCTGCTGCTCGAAAGCGGCCGGATACTCATCGGATACCGTGACGATGGCGAAGCCCTTGCCCGCTTCCTGCAGGGTACGGCGAGCCGTGTTGAGGAGGCCGAGCGCCACGCTGTCGAGATGCAGCACGCGGGTGAGGTCGAGCACGAAGTAGTAGGCTGTCGAGGTGTCCTCGATCAGCCGGCGGGTGACCCGCTCCGCCTCGATGAAGCTCAGCTGGGCCTGCAACTCGTAGACCGAGATCAGGTGGCCGAACTGGTCGAGCTTCTTGGCCTGCTCGGGACGGCGGACGCGCTTCGAATGCACTTCGTCGCCGCGGTAGAGGCGGCGGAAGGGCAGCACGCCGCCGCCGTGATCCTCGAACAGATGCAGGCGGAAGCTGGCCGAGATGTCCTCGCAGACCGCAACGCCACGGGCGCTGTTGCCGACCTCGTCGAGGCGCGGCGAGAACGTGCCGATGCCGAGCTGGCCAGGCAGCACGGCGGTGATGCCGCCCCCGACGCCGCTCTTGGCGGGCAGGCCGATGGAGAACTGCCAGCCACCGGCATAGTCGTACATGCCGCAGGTGTTCATCACGCTCAGCACGGCGCGCACATTGGCCGCCGACAGGGCCCGCTTGCGGGTCACCGGGTTGACGCCGCCATTGGCGAGTGTCACCCCGAGCATTGCCAGGTCGCGGGCGTTCACCAGCAGCGAGCACTGCCGAAAATAGAGGTCGAGATGCTCGTCGACATCCCCGCCGATCATGTTCGAGTTGAGCTCAAGATAGGCGATGGCGCGATTGCGGTGGCCGGTGAGTTTTTCGGAGCGGTAGACGGCGTCGTCGAGGTCAAGCACGCGGCCGGTGAAGCGCTCGAAGATGTCGATGATGCGCTGGTAGCGCTCGGCATGGTCCTTGCCCTTGATGAGGGCGCTGGCGGCAATGGCGCCGGCATTCACCATCGGGTTGAACGGCCGGTTGTTCTTCTCGTCGAAGACGATGGAGTTGAAGGCCTCGCCCGAGGGCTCGACCCCGATGCGTTTCAGCACCTCGTCGCGCCCGTGGTCCTCCAGCGCCAGAGCGTAGATCACGGCCTTCGATACCGACTGGATGGTGAACTGCGCTTCGGTGTCGCCGACCTCGTAGAGGAAGCCGTCGGCCGTTGCGAAGGCGATGGCGAAGCGATCCGGCGGAACGGCAGCCAGTTCCGGGATGTAGCTTGCGAGTTCACCGGAGGTGTTCGGCAGGTGGCGGCCGTAGAGGTCGTTGAGGTAGCGCCATACAGGCAGGTCGTGCGCCGGAACATCCGCCGCCCGCAGGCTTTGATACTGCATATCGAAATCTCGTCAGCGCCCAAATTCCAGGCAAACTAACCACCGTCACAAACAATGGGCAAGAGTGCAGCGGCGCTGGCCGACAAGACAATGGAGCGCTATGGCTTCGGGCACATTAGAGGAGCGCCGCTTGGACCAGCCCGCCGCCGACCGAACTTCACGACTGCGCCTGAAACTGCGGCAGCTCTACCATGGCAAGAGCGCACAGGCGCTCCGTTTCCAGTCGATGGTGCTGATCGTCGATCTGGTAATCATCGCCTTCTTCATCGCGACACCGACGCTGCGCGACCGCCAATATTTCATCTGGGTCGACTATGCGGTGGCGGCGGTGCTGCTGATCGACATGCTCGCTCGTGGCCTCGCAGCCCGCGAACCGCTGCGCTGGATTCGGCAGCCGACGACGCTGGTCGATGTCTTCGTGCTGATTACGCTTCTGTTTCCAGCCTGGCTGGCGAACTTCGGTTTCCTGCGCATCCTGAGGCTATGGACACTGTCCCGCAGCGGCGCGCTCTGGCGTCCGCTCAAGCGGCGCGGCCTGAGCCAGTATCAGGAATCTGGGCAGGCGGTCGTCAACCTCGTGACGTTCCTCTTCCTGCTGTCCGGCTTCGTGCTGACGTTTTTCTTCAACGAAGAAGAGGGCATCGCCGGTTATGTCGACGCGCTCTACTTCACGGTTGCCACGGTGACGACGACGGGCTTCGGCGATGTGACCCTGCCGGGCACCGCCGGCAAGCTCACTTCCATCGTCGCCATGATCGTGGGCATCACGCTGTTCGTGCGGCTGGCGCAATCGGTGTTCCGGCCGAACAAGGTAACGTTCCCCTGCCCGCAATGCGGCCTTAGCCGGCACGAGCCGGATGCGGTGCACTGCAAGGCCTGCGGCCATGTGCTGAACATTCCGGACGAGGGCCGGTAAGCCGTCGGCTTACCGGGCTCGCTCTACATCTCGTCGAAGGCCACGCCGCCGCGCATCTTGTCGGATTTCGGGCTCTCGACGATCTGCACCACGACCCGCTCGGCGGGCACGGCGGGCACGGCGAAGTTCTTTACCACCGCCTCGGTGATGTCCCGCATCAGCGCCTTCTTGCTGTCGACGCTGCGGCCTTCGACGATGTGGACAAGGATTTCCGGCACGCCGTCAGGTCTTCCCGGCGGCTGCCGCCTCTTCACGTTCCTTCGCCTCGCGCATGCGAATCTCGTGAACAGAGGTGCCCATATGGCCCCAGCTCTTGTTGTCGACTTCCTCGATGACGATGAAGGTGTACTCGGGCTTCTTGTTCAGGATGCGCTGCAGCATCTCGGTGGTTTCCTTGTAGATCTGCAGCTTCTGTTCGTAAGTCGCGCCGTCGGTAATTTCGATCCGGACGTAAGGCATATGTTCGTTCCCCTCAGAATGCGGAGAGAATTGAACATTGATGCACGTCGGTCAATCGAGCGGATCGTAGCTTTTCTTTGTGCGCGGCTTGGTGCCGGCATCGACCGGCGGCTCGTGCTTCACCCGGTTCTTGTACTTGGGCTTGCCCTTGTCCTTGGAATTCGGGCCTTTGACCTTGGCAGGACGCGGCCGCTCGGCGGGCATCTCGGCCACGGGAGGAGCCTCGCTGGCCGGCATCGAGTCCAGCTTTGCCCCCTTGTCCGTCCGCACCTTGTAGTGGGGACCGTCCTCGCGTGGCTTGTACTGACGTGTGCCACGATGGGCGAAGGGGGCGACAAACTCCCCGGTGGCCTTGCGTTCGCGCTGTGGCGCGCCGTCATCACGCGGCTTGTACTCGCGGCGCGGGCGGTCATCAGCGCCCTGGGTCCGGTCACTACGCGGCTTGTACTCGCGGCGTGGCGTCTGTTCCCGATACTGCGGCGGGGTGTCGCCGGTAGCGGGCGAAATCTTCACCTCGCCACTGGCCGTCGCGACCTTCTCGGCGAAGCTCGCGGCCTTTTCCGGGGAAATCTCGAAACGCGTCTCGGTCTCGCCGATCTTGATCGAGCCGATGTCGGCCTTCACCACATCGCCGGCCTTGCAGATCATCGGCAGGATCCACTTGGGATCGGCGCGATGCTTGCGGCCGATCGGCATCACGAACCACTGCCCGCCCTGCATCGGCGCGCGCTTTTCGCGCGGTTCGCGCGGCTCGAACGGGGCATCGTTTTCGAAACGACTGCGGGCCGGCTTCTCGTTGATCGGCGGGATGCGCTCCTCCGATACATCCTCGGCAGCCGGGCG
>CAMDAL010000199.1 GCA_945888565.1 Devosia equisanguinis
CGCAAAGGCCGAGGCGGACGTGCGAACGACAATCGACACCGCGCGGCTCAAAGGCGCAAATCCCTTCGATGTCATCCTCGCTACCCTCGCCTGAACGCGCCCAGAACGGTCAAAACGCGGCCTGCCGAAGGGGTGGGTAATTACCCGGCAGCTTGGTGTTCACATAGGCGCCAAACAGCTGCACCGGGAAGGCAAGGCCGGGATAATCCCGCACATCCGACATCTCCTCCGAGCCGAAGACCCGGCGGTAGAACGCCGTGTGTTCGGGCCGCACCAGCGCCAGGCAGGCGTCGGCTTCGAAATACTGCGATGCCATCACTGCGATGCGCAGGGTGAGGAACGGCAGTGCCGGATAGGCCAGCGAGGCCTCGTAGTCAGCGGTAAAGCGCGACGGGTCGATGAAGGTCTGTCCACGCGCCAGCAGCGGCAGCAGGATATCGGGACAGCTCTTCATGCTGGGCCCGAACGGGTATTGCTCGCTGACGTGGTGTATGCGGATCGAACTCACCAGTTCGCCGTCGATATGAACGCCAAAGCTCATGCCATTCGGCACAGTCTCCAGGTCATCGACAACAATTCCGGTATCGTTCATCGGCACGAATTCTTCGCGCCGATAAGCTTCGTAGCGCAGGCGATAAATTGGATTGTCTGTTACATCCATGCGGACGCGCGAATATTCGACGCGGTCCAATATATCCATAAGGGTTCCGGCAAAGCGCGAAACCGGGGCAGCCGACGCAACTGCCGTGCCGTCTTCCGAACGCATAAGGTACTCCGCAACTTAGATGCAAAGTTTAACCTTTCGTTAGGCATATTGAAATTCCTAAAATTGCAGGCAATCCGCGCGCCCGGAGCATAGGTTTGCGCGGTGATGCCCAGCGGTCGGAGTTTCTATAGATTCGGCAGAACCTTAACGGGGATTAACCACGTTTGCGGTTTGCTGCGACGGGCAGCCGCACGGGCTGGGCAGCGTCGGATCGGGCCGCCATCCGGGCGATCAGTTCGGCCACTTCGCGGCGCGGCAGCGGCACGCCGAACAGGTAGCCCTGGATCTGGTCCACCTTGGTATGGGTGGCGATGGCGTTGAGCTGTTCCTCGGTCTCGATGCCTTCGGCCGTGACCGTCAGATTGATGTCCTTGCCCAGCTGCGCGACGTTGCTCAGCAGCTTCAGCGATCGCGGGTTTTCGCCGATATCGATGACGAAAGAGCGGTCGATCTTCAGCTTGGTGAAGGGCAGGGCCTGCAGGTAGCTGAGCGACGAGTAGCCGGTGCCGAAATCGTCGAGCGCGATGCCGATACCCTGCTTGGCCAGCTTGTTCAGCACCTTGGTGGCGACCGACTTTTCCTCGATCAGCGCCGTCTCGGTCACCTCGACCTCGAGGCGGTGCGGGGCGAGATGGGCGGCGTCGAGTGCGGCCTTGACCATGGCCGGCACGTCGGCATTGCGGAAATCGCGGGCCGAGATGTTCACCGACACCGATACGTCCTCGGGCCAGTTCTTGCACTCGGCCGTCGCAGCCTTCAGCACCCAGCGCGAAATGTCCGAGATGATGCCGGTTTCCTCGGCGATCGGGATGAACAGCGAGGGCGGGATCGAGCCCAGCTCCGGGTGATGCCAGCGGGCCAGCGCCTCGCAGCTCGCCACCCGGCGGGTCTTGAGATCGACGATCGGCTGGTACACAAGGGTCAGCGCGTCGGCGGCAACGGCCTGCTTCAGGTCGGCCTTCAACCGCTGCCGATAGCGATAGTCGGTGTCCATCTCGTCGTGGAACACCTGCGCTTGGCCCTTGCCGTTGCCCTTGGCCTTGTACAGCGCCAGGTCGGCCTTGGTCATCAGGCTGTCGAGCCCGTCTGGGGTACTGGTCACGGTGACGACGCCGATCGAGACGTTCATCGAGAACAGCTCCCCCGACACTTCAAAGGCTTGGCGGAACGCCTCGAGGATCTTCTGAGGGTCGCTCACGGTGTCGGTCAGCTGCACGCCGCCGGCGCGATAGACGACGTATTCATCGCCGCCCAGCCGCGCCACGAGGCTGTCCTTGCCGAGCACGCGGCTAAGCCGCTCCGAGGTCTCGACCAGCACCCGGTCGCCGATCAGGTGGCCCATGGTGTCGTTGACGTGCTTGAAGTCGTCGATGTCGACGATCATCAGCATCGCCATGTCCTGCGTCCGGCCATGGCGGCGGCGCTCGAGGTCGGCCTCCACCTGCTCGGTGAAATAGGCGCGGTTCGGCAGGCCGGTCAGCGTGTCGTAGTGCGCCATGTAGTTGATGCGCTCTTCGGCCTTCACCCGCTCGGTGATATCCTCGAACAGCAGCACAGTCTTGTCCTGCCGCGACGACACCGTCACTTCGCAGTACTCGTCATCGGTGAGCTTCAGCACCACCTTGCCGCCGCCGCCTTCATCGACGGTCGACAGCAGCAGGTGCGACGAGCGCTGCGGCAGCGTCCCCTTGGCAGCAGCCGACGAGATCATCGCGGCGAAGGGGCGACCGGTCCACTTGCCGGGCATCAGGGTCGAAAAGATCAGCTCGGCGCGCCGGTTGGCGACCAGGATCAGGCCGCGCTCGTCGAGCATGCAGAGGCCGTGTTGCATGGTTTCGAGCGCCGTATCGAGTTCGGAGGCCAGCCGCGTCGCCTCGATGCGGCCATGCACCGCGCGCAGCAGGATGGCGCGGATATTGGCCGATACCTTGCGCAGCGACACCACGAAGGCAATCAGCACCACCGACAGCATCATTGTGTGGATCGCGCCATCCAGCAGCATGCCGAGGGCCATGCCGAGGGAGATGACCGCCACCTGTCCCGTAACCAGCCGGTCGATGGCGAAGTTGCGCCCGGCCACGCCGACCAGCACCGCCACCGTCACCGAGAGCGAGCTCATTTCGGCGAAGGGCGAGTTTACCACAAGGAAGCTGTAGGCCATCCAGGCCGAGTATAGCCCCGCTATCGCCACGGCGCCCACGGTAGCGCGGGCCTCCCAGCGCATGGCCGTCGTGACGTCGTCGTCGGCGAGCGGGCGGCGCTCGAAGGCCATCATGTCGACGTTGCGGGCAATGCCGAGCACGGCGAAGCCGATGGCGATGCCGATGAGCACCAGCGAGCCGGACTCCACCCCGGCCGTGGCCGCGACCAGCGCCGAGCTCAGCGCGCCGAGCATCATCACGCGCCGGTCCGCATAGAGCGACTGGATCATCGAGACGTAATCAACTGGCGGCAGCGATTTGTGGGCTGGCTCGAACATAGACCTTCACCGGGGTTCGAGGATCATGCCGCCAAGCCGTTAATGCCTGCTTTCGTTGTCATGCCTCCAATGCGGGGAACTACCCATGCGGCCGGAGGTTCATCGCCTATTGCCGCAAATGGTTTATGATTCGTTGGTGCGCGCGTCGGCCGCGGCACCTCCGGCTCGACGAAAAGGGGGCGCCGCGAGCCTTGCCCGATGGCCCCGCTGCCCCTGTCGAGCCGATTTGGCTGGCGTGTTGCCGACAGGAATATTATCGCTAAACCAGATGTCTGGGGCGCGCCTGCGCTGCCCGGATTTGCATGGGGGGCAGATAATGACCAGCAGCTTTGACATCCCAGCCATGGGCTTCGGGACCTTTGACCGCCGCGGTGAGGCTGGCATCACCGCTATCGGCTACGCGCTCGAGCTCGGCTACCGGCACCTCGATACGGCGCAGAGCTACGAGACCGAGGCCGAATGCGGTGAAGCGCTGCGTCGCTCGGGCCTGAAGCGTTCCGATGTCTTCCTCACCACCAAGGTGAGCGGCCCCAACAGCGTTGCCGGCCAGCTGCTCCCGTCACTGGAGGAGAGCGCTGCAAACCTCGGCGTTGGTGCCATCGACCTCACCCTAATCCACTGGCCTGTCACGTCCGCTGGCCGGCTCGACATGCGCGCCTACCTCACCGAACTGGCCGAGGCGCAGGCCCGCGGCCTCACCCGCCTGATCGGCGTCTCCAACTTCACCATCGCCGACCTCGAGGAAGCCAAGACCGTTCTCGGGCCGGGCGTGCTGGCCAACCACCAGTTCGAGCGGCACCCGTTCCTGCAGAACCAGAAGCTGGTGAACTACTGCCAGTACAACGGAATTTCCGTCACCTGCTACCTGCTACCTGCCGCTGGCGCGTGGCCGCTGCGCCGGCGACCCGGTGATCGAGCAGATCGCTGCTCGCCACGGCGCCACGCCGCACCAGATCGCGCTCGCCTACTCGCTGAACCAGGGTCTCATCGTCATCCCGACCTCGTCCAAGCACGAGCGGATCAAGGAAAATTTCGAGGCCAGGGACATCGTCCTGTCGGCCGATGAACTCGCCGCCATCGCCGGGCGCGACAAGGCGGAGCGACAGATCAACCCCTCATGGGGCCCCGCCTGGGACCAGCAACCGGCCTGAGCGAGCCTGAACCTGGGCCGAGCCGCCTGCCGCCGCCGCGCGGCCGGCCCGGTACTGAACTTGGACACTGTTGGACGATCTGCCATATTGGCGTTCTTGCAGCGTCCACTGAACGCGGCGGCAATCGGGAGAGCGCATGGGACGTTCGATTGTCCGGCTGAAGGACATCGCCGACAAGACAGGGTTCTCCACCAACACGGTGTCGCTGGCGTTGCGCGAAAGTCCGCGCATTCCCGAGCAGACGCGATTGCTGATCCGCGAGGCAGCCGCCGCGCTCAACTATCTGCCCAACCAGATCGCCAAGTCGCTGGTCAGCCGCGAGACCAGGACCATCGGCCTCGTGCTCACCGACATCACCAACCCGATCCTGACCCGCGTCGCCCAGTCGATCGAACTGGTGCTGGCCGAACGCGGCTATGGCACGCTGTTCGCCACCTCCAACAACGCGCTTGCCGACGAGATCAGGGCGGTGGACCTGTTCCGGGCCCGGCAGGTCGACGGCATGCTGATTTACCCCACCAGCCACCGCGATCTCGACCATCTTCGCCCGCTGCGCCGCGCCAACCATCCCATCGTGCTGCTGGTCGGCGATCCCGACGCGGGGATCGATGCGGTCTGCATGGACCAGCGACGGGGCGCCTACAAGGCGGTGCGGCACCTCATCGAAATGGGCCATCGCCGCATCGGCCTGCTCGACGGCTCGCAGCGGCAGGGCAACCTCGAAAAGCGCGACGGCTGCCTGCAGGCGCTGAGCGAAGCGGGGATCGCGCCCGATCCGGCCCTCTCGGTCGATCCACAGGGCATGTCGGTCGAGCGGGGTTATCACGCCACCGAAACGCTGATGCAGACGGCCAATCGTCCGACGGCCATCTTCTGCTCCAACGATTCCCTGGCGCTTGGCGCGCTGCGCTGGGCGTTGCAGCACAGCCTGCGCGTCCCCGCGGACGTCGCCATCGTCGGCATGGACAATATCGAGTTCGCCGAATACGCGGCCGTGCCGCTCACCACGGTGAACTACGCCGCCGAAACCGTCACCCGGATGGCCGTCGACCGGCTGATGCGGCTCATTGCAGCCGGCGACCAGTTGCCCGAACCGCGCGTCACCCAGATCGACCCCGACCTCCTGGTGCGCGAATCGACCCAGCCGCGGCAACTGTGGGGCCTCGGGGCGCTGGCCGCGCCGCTCGGCCTTTGATCGATGGCCGTTTCTGCAGCACCGGCGGGCTGAACCGGAACCAGCCGCCACCAATCCGGCGTTGTTGAAGGCCAGCCTTCAGCCAATTGCCCAGGGAACCGCGCTTCATGACCGACAAACTGACCCCCGATGCCCGCGAAACCGCGCTGTCCGGCCTCAATGGCTGGATCTACGACCAGCGTGCCGACAGCATCAGCCACGACTTCAAGTTCAAGGATTTTTCCGAGGCCTTCGGCTTCATGACGCGCGTGGCCCTGCTGGCGCAGGCGGCCGATCATCACCCCGAGTGGAGCAACGTCTACAACAAGGTGACGATCACCCTCACCACGCACGATGCCGGCGGCCTCACCGAAAAGGATGTGGAGCTGGCCGAAGCGATCGACCAGCTCCTCATCTGACCCCGGCGGAGGGTCGGCGAGCGCGCGCGCCCCATTGGATCAGGCGGCGAGCGCCGCCTTGTGAGCCACGAGAACCGCCTCGACGCTTTCGGGCTTTGTCCCCCACAGGGTTTCCACCGCATCGGTCGCGAGGTCCACCTTGCCTTCGCGTGCGTTGCGATCGAAGGCGACGATGAAGTTGTCGACGACGAAGTCCGGCACCCCGGCCGCCTTGGCGCCCGCCGCGAGCGAGGCGTCATCGACCTCGACCAGCTCGAGCGGCTTGCCGGTCAGTCTGGTGGCGATCGCTGCTATCTCGGCATTCGAGACGGCTGCAGGGCCGGTTACCGTGTAGGTCTTGTTCGCTGCCGGCAGCAGCAGGGCGCCCGCCGCCGCCCTGGCGCAGTCGATGCGGCTGACGTAGCCGGTGCGGCCACCTGCCGCCGAGCTGTACCACTTGCCCGAGGCGAGGGCCCCCGGCAGCGAGCCGAGCAGGTTCTCGGTGTACCAGTTCATGCGCAGGATGGTGTAGGGGATGCCGCTCGCCTTGATCGCCTCTTCAGTGCCAAAATGCTCGGGCGCGAAGGTGATGGCCGACGTGGGCTCCGGGTTCGGCATCGAGGTATAGGCGATTTCCTTGACCCCGGCCACCTTGGCGGCCTCCACGGCGACGAGGTGACCGGCGAGGCGCGTGCCGATCTGGTCGGTTGAAATGATCAGGAACTTGTCTACCCCGGCCAACGCCGAGACCAGCCCCGCCTTGTCGGTGAAATCGGCCTTGCGCACCTCGACGCCCTTGAGATCAGCGAGCTTGCTGGGATCGCGCGTGCCGGCGATGATCTTGCCGTCATAGCCGCGCGACTGCAGCGCTGCGATCACGAGGCGGCCGAGATGGCCGCTGGCGCCGGAGACGAAAAGGGTGGGTTGGGTGGTCACGATATGCACTCCGAATTGATTGTCTCTTTTTGAGACCACGTATACATTAGTAACCTCAGCCATCGCCGCAAGACGGCAGTTTCAACGCCACTGGTTACCTCGAGGGAACCACCATGACCGCTCCCATCGCCCCGCTCACCCAGATGATGCGCGAATACGCCGATCCCGCGGCGTGCCCAGTCCGCAATGTGCTCGACCACCTCGGCGACAAGTGGAGCGTGCTCATCATCACCGCGCTCGCCCACCGACCCTACCGCTTCGGCGAACTCCGCCGCGAGATCGCCGACATCTCCCAGCGCATGCTGACCCAGACCCTGCGCGACCTGCAGTCCGACGGACTCATCGAGCGCGAGGTGTTCCCCACCACGCCCCCCAGCGTCGAATACCGCCTATCCCCGATGGGGAAGAGCTTCCTCGTCCCCCTCTCGGCCATGGTCGACTGGGCCTTCGAGCACTTCCCGGCCATCAAGGAAGCCCGCGCTGAGTTCGCCAAGGCGGCTTGAGCCACCCCCACCCAGCTGCGCTATCTCGCTCCGCTCGAAAGCTCCGCTACCCTCCCCCCTTCATGGGGACTGTTTATAATTGGTGCTTTTAGGATTCTGCTCAGCGTGTTGGTTTGAGCAGGAGGGTTGGATG
>CAMDAL010000200.1 GCA_945888565.1 Devosia equisanguinis
ACGGTCGAAGCGATCGCCACTAAAGTCGCGAACAAGCTGACCTACCTGAAGGTGTTCAAGCGCGGGCAGTGACGCGATTGGTCCCGCGGCCGCCGCGGTCTCAAGCCCGCTCCCTTGGCAGCCACACAGACAAAAAAAGGCCGCCCGAAGGGCGGCCTTTCAAATTCGTAGCAGCTCCACCGCCTAGTGGTGGTGCTCCTCCGGAACCTCGTCCTCGTCGGCCGCAATGATCTTGCTGAGCTCGGCGCGGGTCATCGGCTTTTCGGTCTGCTTCGCCTCGGCGGCGATGAAGTCGACAACCTTGTTCTCGAACACCGGAGCGCGCAGCGCTGCGAGAGCCTGCGGGTTCTTGCGGTAGTAGTCGTAGACCTGCTGTTCCTGACCCTGGAAGCGGCGGACCTCGGCGATCAGCGCCTGCTGGTGCTCTTCCTCGGTCACTTCGATCTTGTTGGTGTTGCCGATCTCGGCGACCACCAGCCCGAGGCGCACGCGGCGCTCGGCGATCTTGTTGTACTGTTCGCGGGCGGCTTCCTCGGTGGTGCCTTCGTCTTCGAAGGAACGACCGTGGCTCTGCACCTCATGCTGCACGCGCTGCCAGATGGTGTTGAACTCGGCTTCCACCAGTTGCCCCGGCACGTCGAACTTGTGACCGTCGTCCAGCGCGTCGAGGATCTGGCGCTTCACCGCCTGGCGACCCATCGAATCGAGCGCGGCGCGCATCTGGTCCTTCACGGCGTCGCGGAGCGCCGCGACGTTTTCGAGGCCCAGTTGCTTGGCGAAATCGTCGTTGAGCTCACCGGTGTTCGGGCCGTCGACATGCAGGATCGAGGTCTCGAACTCGGCATTCTTGCCGGCAAGGTTGTCCTGGGCATAGTCGGCGGGGAACGTGACCTTCACGGTCTTCGTTTCGCCCTTCTTCATGCCGACCAGCTGCTCTTCGAAGCCGGGGATGAACTCGCCCGAGCCCACCACGAGGTGCGCATGGTCGGAGGTGCCGCCGGCGAATGCCTCGCCGTCGATCGTGCCCTTGAAGCTGAGGCCCAGGCGATCGCCGGTCTCGACGACGCCTTCGTCGCCCTTGTCGGTGTAGCCGGTCTGCTGCGCGAACACGCGCTTCACTTCGGCGTCGATCTCGTCTTCGGCGATCTCGACCACCGGCTTGTCGATGGCGATACCCTTGAAGTCCATCAGGGCAACCGGCGGCAGCACTTCATAGGTGACTTCGAAGCTGAGGTCAGCGGCGCCGTCCAGCACCTTGTTGATGACCTCCTGATCTTCCGGCAGGTCAACCTTGGGCTGAGCGGCCGCGCGCTCGGAACGCTCGTCAAGCGCCTTGGAGACGTTGGCGTTGATCGCGTCCGAGAGCACTTCGGACATCGCCGAACGGCCGTACATCTTCTTCATGTGCGCCATCGGCACCTTGCCGGGGCGGAAGCCCTTGATGTTGGCGGTGCCCTTGAGCTCCTCGAGCCGGGCATCGAGCCGCTGGCTCAATTCCGCGGCCGGAATGACCATGGAGAGTTTGCGCTTGAGGCCCTCATTGAGGGTTTCCGTGACCTGCATTGGGTTTCCCGTTGTCTCAAAAATCTTGTCTGGCCGGGGATACCGTCAGAGTGGTGCGGGTGAGAGGGCTCGAACCTCCACGCCTTGCGGCGCTGGAACCTAAATCCAGTGCGTCTACCAGTTCCGCCACACCCGCAAGGCACCCCGCCGGCCGGGGGTCGCGTGCATATATGGCAAGAACACGGGAAGGTCAAAGGGAGATGGGCCCGTTGCCCGACCGCCGCGCCGACACATACGGACCCGTCCGCAGGCGCAGTGCCCACGAACCGCGCAAGTTGGAAGTCGGACTTGCCCGATCAGGCGGCATATTGCACATTATTTCATCAGCAGACTTTGACCGGTCGCCTGCCGACCACCAGATAGACGACGCTATCATATTGATTGTGCGTCGAATTCCGCCGTTCTGGTCCGCTGGCACGCGCCCTGCATACAACCCAGCGGCACTGACTGGTGCCAGAGTGGAGGCCTGAATGAAGAAGATCGAGGCTATCGTAAAGCCGTTCAAGCTCGACGAAGTGAAGGAAGCGCTGCAGGAAGTTGGTCTGCAGGGCATCACCGTCACCGAGGCCAAGGGGTTCGGCCGGCAGAAAGGCCATACCGAGCTCTATCGTGGTGCCGAATATGTCGTGGATTTCCTGCCCAAGGTGAAGGTCGAGGTTGTTTGCCCCGACGAGCTCGCCGAAAAAGCCATTGAGGCGATCCGCACCGCCGCGCAAACCGGCCGCATCGGCGACGGCAAGATTTTCGTCTACACCATCGAACAGGCCATCCGCATCCGCACCGGCGAATTCGGCGACGACGCGCTCTAGGGGCGACCTGACGCGTCACGCCAAGCCCACATCAACCCAGACTATTGACAGGGGAACTGAATGACCACTGGAGCTGACATCCTCAAGCGCATCAAGGATGAGGATATCAAGTATGTCGACCTGCGCTTCACCGACATGCGCGGCAAGCTGCAGCACGTGACCTTCGATCAGACCATGGTCGACGAGGACCTGTTCGAGGAAGGCACGATGTTCGACGGCTCCTCGATCGCCGGCTGGAAGGCGATCAACGAGTCCGACATGGTGCTGCTGCCCGATCCGGATTCTGCCTACATGGACCCGTTCTTCGGCGCCTCCACCCTCGCCATCAACTGCGACATTCTCGACCCGCTGACCTTCCAGCCCTACTCGCGAGACCCGCGCACTACGGCCAAAAAGGCCGAGGCCTACGTGCGGGAACTGGGGATCGGCGACTCGGTCTATTTCGGACCCGAGCCCGAGTTCTTCATCTTCGACGACGTCCGCTACTCGAACACCACCTACAAGGTGGGCTTCTCGGTCGACTCGACCGAACTGCCGACCAACAACGACACCGAGTACGAGTCGGGCAATAACGGCCACCACATCGCGCTCAAGAAGGGCTATTTCCCGGTTCCGCCGCTCGACACCGCCCAGGACATGCGCGGCGAGATGCTGGCGGCCATGGGCGCCATGGGCGTGCCGATCGAAAAGCACCACCACGAAGTGGCCTCGGCCCAGCATGAACTCGGCATCAAGTTCTGCCCGATCATCAAGGCAGCCGACTCGGTGCAGATCTACAAGTACGTGATCCAGCAGGTCGCCCAGGCCTACGGCAAGACGGCGACCTTCATGCCGAAGCCCGTCTATGGCGACAACGGCTCGGGCATGCACTGCCACCAGTCGATCTGGAAGGACGGCAAGCCGCTCTTCGCCGGCGACCAGTATGCCGGCCTGTCGATGGACGCGCTCTACTACATCGGCGGCATCATCAAGCATGCCAAGTCGGTCAACGCGTTCACCAACCCCACCACGAACTCCTACAAGCGCCTGGTCCCCGGCTTCGAGGCTCCCGTGCTGCTCGCCTACTCGGCGCGCAACCGCTCGGCTTCCTGCCGTATCCCGCACGGCACCTCGCCCAAGGCGAAGCGCGTCGAAGTCCGCTTCCCCGATCCGCTGGCGAACCCGTACCTCGGCTTTGCCGCCATGCTGATGGCCGGCCTCGACGGCATCAAGAACAAGATCCACCCGGGCGACCCGATGGACAAGGATCTGTACGAGCTGCCCAAGGAAGAGCTGAAGATGATCCCGACCGTTTGCGGCTCGCTCCGCGAAGCGCTCGAGTCGCTCGACAAGGACCGCGAGTACCTGCTCGCCGGTGGCGTGTTCGACAACGACCAGATCGACAGCTATATCGAGCTGAAGATGACGGAAGTGATCAAGTACGAGCACACCCCGCACCCGGTCGAGTACGAAATGTACTACTCGGCCTAAGCGGCTGATCGATCGACGGAAATCTGGAAGGGCCCCTCGGGGCCCTTCTTCATTTCGTCGCCACCCAGATGACGTGCCGCGCCCCCCTGCCCCCGTGCGCCCGGGCTTTCAGTTCCTCGACCTTCATGCCCGATTGCTGCAGGCGTTTGGTGAAGTGCGGGTCGGGGGCGACGGACCAGACGGCCAGCATGCCGCCCGGCTTCAGGGCGGATTTGGCGCGGGAGATGCCGGCGTGGCTGTAGAGCGCATCGTTGCCGGAGCGCGACAAGCCCTCCGGCCCGTTGTCGACGTCGAGCAGGATGGCGTCGTATGTGTCGCGCGCCATGACCGCGCCAACGTCATCGACGACCAGCAATAATCGTGGATCATCGATGCCTGGGCCATGAACTTCTGCCAGTGGGCCGCGCGCCCATGCTCCGGCGATTTCCGGGACGAGTTCCGCGACGGTGATCTGCGCATCGGGACCGAAATCGGCGAGCGTGCGGCGCAGGGTGAACCCCATCCCCAGCCCGCCGATCAGCACCTTCACCTTCGGCCGCGCACCGACTCGTTCGGCCGCTATCTTCGCCATCGCTTCCTCGGAGCCCGACTGCCGCGATGACATCAGGCCGATGGTGCCGGCGAAGATGGTGAACTCCTGTCCGCGCTGCATCAGGCGAAACTCGCCTCCGCCCGGAACCTTCGCCCGGCCAAGTTCTACCCAGGGGAGCATGCCGCCTCCGCTTCATCGTCGTTGCGGCAGCACTAGCGGTTTCAGGCGGCTTCGACCATCGCCATCAGCGCCGGGATCTCATCGGGGACGTTCTCGGTGAGTCGCGCCGCGGCAAGCACCGGCAGCCATGCGGATACGGCAGTGCGATCGAGCGTCCCGGCCGCCAGGTAGGCAGTGAGGTAAGCGTCCGCGATCTCGCGCGACACCGCCTGCAGCAGCAGCCAGCTGCGGCAGACATCGGCAGCGGGCGGCCCTTGTGTGGCATCCAGCCAGTCGACGACCACCGCGCCATCGAGGGAGCCGAGGATGTTGTAGGGGTGGAAGTCACCGTGCAGCACCCGGTCGCCGGCGGGCAGCCGGCTGAGCTTGTCGCGGAGCCTGTACTTTACTGGATCGCTGAGGTCCGTCGCCGCGATCTTTCGCGCCAGCCGAACCTTGAGCGGCGCGAGCGCCTGCCCGGACGCGGCGTGGATACCCAGTTGCAGCCGCACCATAGCGGCGAAGTACGGACCGGCACCGACGGGGTCGGCAAGCATCGGCTCGGCAAAGGGTCGACCTTCGACAGTGCTCATGACCACGCCCCAGCGTCCATCGACCTGCACCAGATCGAAGGCGCGTGGCGCAGCAATGCCGGCGGCTTCGACCGCGTCGAGGACTGCAAACTCGCGCCTGGCGTCGGACTCCGGTTGACCGGCGCGGTAGAGCTTCAGCACCCTGCCCTCGCCATACTCGAACACCTCGGCAACTTTTCCCTCGCCCACGAGCTTCCTATGTAGCAAAGACCTGCCCTCCCCCGAGCGAGCTTGAGGCGGCGCACGGTTTCGCGCAACCTCGCACCACACAGCAAGGGATTTCTCTCGTGAGCGTCGGACTACTTGGACTACTCGACGACGTTACCGCACTCGCCAAGGTGGCAGCCGCGTCGATCGACGACGTGGCCGGCCAGGCGGCCAAGGCCGGGCTCAAGGC
The DNA here is from genome assembly GCA_945888565.1 of Devosia equisanguinis. Classification (GTDB taxonomy): domain Bacteria; phylum Pseudomonadota; class Alphaproteobacteria; order Rhizobiales; family Devosiaceae; genus Devosia_A; species Devosia_A equisanguinis_A. The sequence goes on from CAMDAL010000200.1 coordinate 5,524, forward strand.
GGCCGGCGCGGTGATCGACGACACGGCAGTGACGCCGAACTACGTCACCGGCTTCACGGCCGATCGCGAACTACCGATCGTCTGGCGAATCGCGGCAGGGTCGGTGCGCAACAAGCTGCTGATCCTGTTGCCCGCCGCGCTGGCGCTGAGCTTTGTTGCACCGTGGGCGATTACCCCGTTACTGGCGCTCGGCGGCGCCTATCTCTGCTTCGAGGGCGCCGAAAAGGTGTTCGAGGCGGTGTTTCCGCACCAGGCCCATGCCGAGGCGCACGACCTCGAACCTGCCGTCAGCGATCCGGCCATGCTCGAGACCGAGCGGATCAACGGCGCCATCCAGACCGACTTCATCCTCTCGGCCGAGATCATGACCATTGCGCTCGGGACACTGCCGGAGAGCCTGCCCTTCTGGGAGAAGGCCGCGGTGCTGGCCGTCGTCGGCATCGGCATCACGCTGCTGGTCTATGGTGCGGTGGCGCTGATCGTGAAGGCTGACGACATTGGCCTCGCCATGGCGCGCAAGGCGAAAACCGGCGCCGGACGGGCCACCGGCCGCGGCATCCTCGTCGCCATGCCCTGGGTGATGCGTATCCTCAGCTTCGTCGGCACCGCCGCGATGATCTGGGTCGGCGGCGGCATCTTCATTCACGGCCTCGCCGAGTTCGGGCTGCCGCAGGTCGAGCACCTGATCGAGGCGGTGGCGCACCCGGCGGCCGAAGCGCTCGGCGCCTTCGGCGAGGAACTCGTCATCATCCTCGGCGACGGCATCTTCGGCCTGCTGCTGGGCCTCCTGCTGATCCCGGTCGTGACGCGGGTGTTCGTGCCGGCATGGAAGGCGGTGCGCGGCGCGCTGCCGGGTGCACGAGCCTGAGGGCCCTTCCCTGGGCCCTCCCTGCCCGTCCCTTCCGCGCCGGTGCCGGCCGAATGGTAAGTTGACCTGAGCGGTCACGATATCTTACCTGCCACGAGTTCATCGGCTGGATGGGCGATACAAGAGGCTCCCCATGACAGTTCGTCTCCCTGAGCTCTTTCGCACGATGGTCGCGGCCTTCGCCCTGGCCGCCGTGCCGGGCACCGCGTTCGCGCAGGATGCGAGCATCACCGTCTACAACGCCCAGCACGAGTCGCTGACGCAGGAATGGGCGGACGCCTTCACGGCCGAAACGGGCATTGCGGTGGTGATCCGGCAGGGCTCGGACCTCGAGGTCGGCAACCAGATCCTGCAGGAAGGCGCCAACTCGCCGGCTGATGTGTTCCTGACCGAGAACTCGCCCGCCATGGTGCTTGTCGACCGCGCCGGCCTGTTCGAGCCGCTGCCGCAGGACATTCTCGACCAGATCCCCGCCGGGTTCCGCGCCGCCAATGGGCACTGGACGGGCATCGCCGCCCGCTCGACCGTGTTCGCCTACAATCGGGACAAACTCAGCGCCGAAGCTCTGCCCGGGAGCGTCGACGATCTCGCCGGCCCCGAATGGAAGGGGCGCTGGGCGGCTTCACCGTCCGGCGCAGACTTCCAGGCGATCATCGGCGCCTACCTGCAGTTGAAGGGCGAGGATGACACTCTCGCCTGGCTGAAGGCGATCAAGCAGAACGCGGTGATCGTTCGCGGCAACCGGACCGCCATGGCCGCAGCCAACAAGGGCGAGGTCGATGGCGCGCTGATCTACCACTACTACTACTATGGCGATCAGGCCGGCACGAAGGAATCGAGCGGCAACATCGCCCTGCACTTTTTCGGCAACGGCGATCCCGGCGCCTTCATCTCGGTCTCCGGCGGCGGGGTGCTGGCATCGAGCCAGCACAAGGCCGAAGCGATGCAGTTCCTGAAATTCATCACCGGACCAGATGGCCAGAAGGTGCTGCGCGACGGCAAGTCGTTCGAGTACGCCATCGGTGTCAACGAGGCGGCGAACGCGGCGCTGCCGCCGCTGGACAGCCTCAGCGCGCCGGTGGTCGACCAGTCGAGCCTCGACAACTCCAAGGTCACTGAACTGATGACGGCTGCCGGGCTTCTCTGA
>CAMDAL010000201.1 GCA_945888565.1 Devosia equisanguinis
GATCGAAATCACGTTGGTCGGGATGTAGGCGGACACGTCGTTCGCCTGGGTCTCGATCACCGGCAGCGCGGTCAGCGAACCAAGACCATGGTCTTCGTTCAGCTTGGCGGCACGCTCGAGCAGGCGCGAGTGCAGGTAGAACACGTCGCCCGGATAGGCTTCGCGGCCCGGCGGACGGCGCAGCAGCAGCGACATCTGGCGGTAAGCGACGGCCTGCTTGGTGAGATCGTCATAGGCGATCACGGCGTGCATGCCGTTGTCGCGGAAGAACTCGCCGATGGCGGCACCGGTCATCGGCGCGAGGAACTGCATCGGCGCCGGGTCCGAAGCGGTGGCGGCGACGATGATCGAGTATTCGAGGGCGCCGGCATCTTCCAGCACCTTGACGAACTGCGCCACGGTCGAGCGCTTCTGGCCGACGGCGACGTAGATGCAGTAGAGCTTCTCGCCCTCCGAAGCGTTGGCGGTGTGCGCCGGCTTCTGGTTGAGGAAAGTGTCGAGAATGACGGCGGTCTTGCCGGTCTGGCGGTCGCCAATGATCAGCTCGCGCTGGCCACGGCCGATCGGGATCAGCGCATCGATAGCCTTGATGCCGGTCGACATCGGCTCATGCACCGACTTGCGCGGCAGGATGCCCGGTGCCTTCACGTCGACGCGGCGACGCTCGGTGTACTCGATCGGGCCCTTGCCATCGATCGGGTTGCCGAGAGCATCGACCACACGACCCAGCAGACCCTTGCCGACCGGGGTGTCAACGATGGAACCGGTCCGCTTGACCGTGTCGCCTTCCTTGATGCCGCGGTCGTTGCCGAAGATCACGACGCCGACATTGTCGGTCTCGAGGTTCAGCGCCATGCCCTTGATCGCGCCCGGGAACTCGACGAGCTCACCGGCCTGCACGTTGTCGAGGCCATAGACGCGGGCAATGCCGTCGCCAACCGACAGAACCTGGCCGACTTCGGAAACTTCCGCTTCCTGGCCGAAATTCTGAATCTGCTCCTTGAGGATCGCAGAGATTTCAGCGGCTTTGATGTCCATTATCCGACCTCTTTCATCGCGATCTTCATCGCCGTGAGCTTGGTTTTGAGCGAGCTGTCGATCATCTGGCTACCGACCTTGACCACGAGGCCACCGATCAGGCTGGGATCGACATGCTGGTTGAGAGTGACTGACTTGCCGATCTTCGCCTTGAGCGTATCGGAAAGGGCCGATGCCTGGGCGGCGCTGAGCGGCACGGCCGAAGTCACATCGGCAGTGACTTCCCCGCGCGCTTCGGCAGCGCGCTCACGGAAAGCCTTGATGATGGCGGGCAGCGCGAACAGCCGGCCATTGCGGGCGACGACGTTGACGAAATTCGTCACGGTCGTGTCGGCCTTGGCCTTCGTCAGGATCGCCTTGATCGCCGTCGCCTTCTGGTCGGCATTGATCACCGGCGAGCGAAGGAACCGCGAAAAGTCCTGACTGTCGGTGGCAAGGGAGGCAAGGGCGCTGAGGCCGGCCTCGACCTGGGGGATGGAATTGCTGGAATGAGCAATATCGAAGAGCGCCGACGCGTAAGGCCGCGCGATCTGGGTTAGCACTGAGTCCTGCGCTGCCAAGTCCCCGTCACCTCGTCTGGCGCAACCTTGAACCGGCCAGGAATGGTCGCCGGAGGCTGCTTGGTTAATGATTGTTCGCCGGAAAAGGCATACGGCCCCCGGATTTCGCGCCCCCTCTAACACGCGAATTTTGCCATCGCAAGGCAGGCGCAAGGACTCGGGCCGACAGTTTTGTCGCAGGGCAGTCGCTAGAGAAAGCTATGCGGGTCGATGTCGACCTGTACGCGCAGGTTACCGCTCGTCTTTGGCCCCTGCTGCAGCCAGAAGCGGACGTAGCCCGAGAGGTCGAAATCCTTGCCCGACTGGGCCAGCAGCCGCACGCGGTGGCGGCCCCGGATCATCGAGATTGGTGCGTCGGCGGGGCCGAACAGTTTCAGGCCCTCGGCCATCGGCGCGGCGGCGAGCAGCGCCTTGGCGAAGGCGAATGCCGGGTCGCGCTCGCTGGCCGAAACGATCAGGGCCGCCAGCCGGCCGAAGGGCGGCAACCCGCCGGCTTCGCGCGATAGCAGCTCGTGGGCATAGAACGCTTCGCGATCCCCCTTCACCATCGCCTGGATGACCGCGTGGCTCGGGTGATAGGTCTGGAGGAATGCCTTGCCGGCCCGTCCGGCGCGCCCGGCGCGCCCGGTGACCTGCGTCAAAATCTGGAAGGTGCGCTCGGCGGCGCGCGGGTCGCCCTTGTCGAGCCCCAGGTCGGCATCGAGCACGCCCACCAGCGTCAGCTTCTCGAAATGGTGCCCCTTGGCGACCAGCTGGGTGCCGATGACGAGGTCGTACTCGCCCTTCTCGATCTGCTCGAATTTCTCCTTGAGCTGCAGGTTGCTGCCCATATCAGACGAAAGGATCACGGTGCGGGCATCCGGAAACCGGGCGGTGGCTTCCTCGGCCACGCGCTCGATGCCCGGCCCGATCGGCACCAGCGAATCGTCGGTGCCACAGGCGGTACAGACCTTCGGCGTGCGGACCTCGTGCCCGCAGTGATGGCACATCAGCACGCCGCGAAAGCGGTGCTCCACCAGCCAGGCCGAGCAGTCCGGGCACTGGTACTGGTGGCCGCAGCTCTTGCACAGAGTCAGCGGCGCATAGCCCCGGCGGTTGAGGAACAGCAGCGCCTGCTCGCCTCGGTCGAGGGTGGCGAAGATTTCGCGCGCCAGCTTCGGGGCGATCCACTGCCCCTTTTCCGGCGGCTCCTCGCGCATGTCGATCGGCGTGATCTCGGGCATTGCCGCCTGGGCGAAGCGCGAGGTCAGCAGCACGTGCTTGTAGCGGCCGGTATTGGCGTTGTTGCGGCTTTCGACGCTCGGTGTCGCCGACGACAGGATCACCCGTGCCTCGGCGAACTTGGCCCGGACCACGGCCATGTCGCGGGCGTGGTAGTTCACCCCGTCGGACTGCTTGAACGCCCCGTCATGCTCCTCGTCGAGCACGATCAGCCCCAGTTCGCGGAACGGCAGGAACAGCGCGGAGCGGGCGCCCAGCACCACGCGGACATCGCCGTTGAGCGCGGCCCGCCAGGTGCGCGACCGCATTGGTGGCGACATGTCGGAGTGCCACTCGCCCGGCTTCGTGCCGAAGCGCCGGGTGAAGCGGGAGACGAAACCCGAGGTCAGCGCGATTTCGGGGAGGAGAACGAGGGCCTGCCGGCCGGCGCGAATCGTGTCGGCGACGGCCTCGAAAAACACCTCCGTCTTGCCCGCACCGGTGACGCCATCGAGCAGCGCAACACCGAACTTATGCGCGTGTAGGCCACGAAGTTCTGCCAGTGCCCGGGTCTGGTCATCGGAGAACGTCGGCACCGCGGCATCCGGGTCGGGCGGCAGCGCCACCGGCGGCGGCAATGTCTCGATTCGCTCGACCGCGCCGACCCGCTCCAGCCCGTCGACCACGGAGGTCGAAACCCCGGCAGCGGCGGCGATGGCGGACTTGGCCCACGCCTCCCCGTCCATCAGCACGTCGAGCACCTTCGCCCGCGCCGCGGTGAGCTTGTCGGGGTCGGTGCCGGTGCGACGATAGGCGGTAATGGTCCGCTCGGGTTCCAGCGCCTCGGTGGAGCGCAGCACCGAGCGCAGCACCAGACCCGGCGGCGCGAGCGTGTAGCGGCTGATCCACTCGATCGTCTTCAGCAGTTCCTCGGAGAGCGGCGGCGTGTCGTAGACCTGGGCGATGTCCTTGAGCCGGTTGTGGGCGAAGTTGTCCTTCGGCAGCCCCCACACCACCCCGAGCGTCAGCCGCCCGACCAGCGGCACCGCGACGATGGAGCCGCGCGTCACCGACATGCCATAGGGCACCCGGTACGAGTACGGCCCCTCGACCGACACGCTCACCATGACCGCCACGACGCCGGTGAGGGCTTCGCCGGTCAGCTGTTCGGGATCATCCAGCATGAGTACCCGCTTTGTTCACGGGTCAGGTGGCGATTGCAAGGGCAATCTGCCACCTAGGCGCGCGAAGCGGGGGTCAGGCCTGCAGGACGACGATCGGGCTGCCCGACGGGACGCGCTGGTAGAGGTCGATCACGTCCTGGTTCAGCAGGCGCACGCAGCCGGACGAAATCGCCACGCCGATGGTGCGCTCGTCGGTGGCGCCATGCACCCGGTAGATGGTGTCCCTGCCATTCTGGAAGATGTAGAGGGCGCGGGCGCCGAGCGGGTTCTCGATGCCCGGCGGCATGCCGTTGCGGTACGGCTCTAGCTCCGGCTGGCGGTCGATCATCTCCGACGGCGGCGTCCAGGTCGGCCATTCGCGCTTGTACTGGATGACGCCACGGCCCGACCAGGTGAAGCCGTCGCGGCCGATGCCGACGCCGTAGCGCATGGCCCTGCCGTTTTCCTGCACCAGGTAGAGGTAGCGGTTGGCGGTATCGACCACCAGCGTGCCGGGGCGCTCGCCCGTCGGATCGTCCACCACCTGCCGCCAGTACTGCGGCGGCACGAGGTCGATGCGGGCGGCCGCCAGCGGGAAGCGCTCGAAGGGCTGGGCGGCATACATGCCCAGCACGTCGGGCGGAACCCGCGGCGTCTCGCTGGCCACGGTGGACGGCCCGGAAGTGGCGCAACCGGCGAGGGTCAGCGCTGCCAGGCTGGCGGCGCCGCCGAGGAGGGCGCGGCGGCCGATACGGAAGTCAGTCATGTCAAAATCTCGTCTGACAGGCCATGTGGCCTGCGAAGGGGAACCAGGGGTGATGCCGGAAGCCATCAAGCCGCGCGGGGCGGTTCCAGTTCCGTCATAGGCCCCCTGCCCTTGCGGATCGGGTCGCTGGTGAGGCCGAATTGCCACTGTGCATCGGTGGCGCGGGGCACCTCGACAGTTCGGCGGGCCTGCAGCTCGGCTCCGGCCGGCATCACGCGCTTGCCGCCCATCAGCTCGCAGGGCGAAGGCAGGTGCACCGGCTCGCCAGGCAGCGCCGACGACACGTAAGGTCCGCACCCGTCCTGCGCGATATGCAGCCCCACCGCGAAGCTGGGGCTCATCAGCGCCAGCACGGCAAGCAGGGACAGCAAAAGGGCGCGAAAACGAACCATGCCCGGGAGCTAGTCGCTGATTCGGGCCCAATCCAGTCCGCTCACGCCCCTGTGTAGTCGGTAAGCGGTACCCGATGCAGCCAGGCAACACCCACGCTGCGGATACCTGGCGCTAACCGGATCGGCCTATCGTCAGAGGATGTCCTACGCTCACCTCACCACCGCCGAGCTGCAATCGCAGGTCGCCAACTGGCAGCGCGAACTCGGCGCCGTCCGCCGCCTCGCCGGCCGGACGCTTTCGGCCTATCTCGGTGACCTCGGCCAGTTCCTGACATTCCTGTCGGCCCATACCGGCGGGGCGGTGGGCATGGCGACGCTGCGCGACCTGCGGGCGGCCGATATCCGCGCCTTCCTGGCCCAGCGGCGGAACGACGATATCGGCTCGCGCTCGCTGGCCCGCGAACTCAGCGCCCTCAAGAGCTTCTTCGGCTACCTCGAGCGCGAGGGCATCCTGACCTCGGAGGCGCTGGCCACCATCCGCACCCCGAAGCAGCCGCGCTCGCTGCCCAAGGCGCTGACCGTGCTCGAGGCCCGCGCCACCATCACCACCACCGACGAACTCGAGGACACGCCCTGGATCGCCGCCCGCGACATGGCGGTGATCTCGCTGCTCTACGGCGCCGGCCTCCGCATCTCGGAGGCCCTCGGCATCACCCGCGCCGACCTCGAATCAGCGTCGCTGCGCGTTGTCGGCAAGGGCGGCAAGACCCGGCTGGTGCCGCTGATCGCCCCGGTGCGCCAATCGATCGAGACGTATCTGGGCCTCTGCCCCTATCGTCCGGCACCGGGCGAGCCGATGTTCCGCGGCAAGAAGGGCGGTGTGCTGTCGCCGCGTCTCATCCAGCTGCGGCTGGAACAGTTGCGCGGCGCGCTCGGCCTGCCGCCGACCGCGACGCCGCACGCGCTGCGCCATTCGTTCGCCACGCACCTTCTCGGACGTGGCGGTGACCTGCGCGCCATCCAGGAACTGCTCGGCCACGCTTCGCTGTCGACCACCCAGATCTACACCGCCGTCGACACCGACCGGCTGCTCGACGCCTATCGCAACGCCCACCCGCGGGCGTCGCAACGCAGCTTTACTTCGCCGCCGCCCCCGGTTAGCAATCGCGACATGTCCGCTTGCATCCTAATTATTGGCAACCTGCCTTTGGCCCTTCGGGGACCGGTACGCGACGGCTATCTGACCCTTCGACGCTCACCGGCCCCGCCATCAGGCGCGGGATCGTATCCGGTGATCTGATGGCAGGGCCCACAACCGGACCTGCCCCATGTCGACCGACACCGCGCCTGCTCCCCGCCTCCAGAACCTGGCCTGGGCCGGCATCGTGCTCGCGCTGCTGGGCGCGGCGCTGTTTGCCACCAAGGGCATCATCATCAAGCTGGCGCTCGGCGAAGGCATCGACGTGGTGACGACACTGGCCTGGCGGATGATTGTCGCAGTGCCGATCTTCCTCACCGTCGGCATCCTCGGCTATCGCCGCAAGCTGCGCGACCTGCCGGCCGGCACCGCATCGCCGCTGACGCTGCCGGTGCTGCTGCAGACGCTGGGCGTCGGCGTGCTCGGCTACTACATCGCGAGCCTGCTGGATTTCTCGGCGCTCGAATACATCTCGGCGCAGTTCGACCGGCTGATCCTCCTCACCTACCCCTTCTTCGTGGTGCTGTTCGGCGCGGTGTTCTTCCGGCGCCGCGTCACCCCGGCGATGATCGGCGCACTGGTGGTGTCCTATGCCGGCATAGCGCTGATCTTCTGGCATGATCTCAACATCGAGGGCGAGCACGTGGTGCTGGGCGCTGCCCTGGTGTTCGGCTCCGCCCTAGCCTATGCCGGCTACCAGATCATGGCCAAGCCGCTGATCGACAAGCTGGGATCGGGGCTGTTCACCTCGATCGCCATGAGCGCCGCCGGCCCCTGCGTCATCGTGCACTTCCTTGCCACCCACCCGGTGGGCGACCTCGCCATCACCGGCAACGGCTTCCTGCTGATGCTGGCGATCGGCACGGTGGCGACGGTGCTGCCCGCCTACTGCATCTCGGGCGGCATCGCGCTGATCGGCCCGGAACGCACCGCCATCATCGGCAACGTGTCGCCGATCGTGACGGTGGTGCTGGCTGTCGGCGTGCTGGGCGAGGCCTTCACCATATGGCACGCCATCGGCACCGCCCTGGTGCTGGGCGGCGTGTTCATCTTCACCCGCAAACAAAAGCCGCGGGTGAAGGTGCTGGAGGAGCAGACGGCCTGATACCAAGTCTCGGGGAGGATGACTCTGGTGGGGTTGCCAGGATGATCGGGTGCTGATTCAAGGTGGCAAACGATCTGGAGTTTGCCATGCCGATCCCGCTTCGCACCGACTTTGATGCGGCCTTGGTGAGGGCGGCCGCGCGAAA
>CAMDAL010000202.1 GCA_945888565.1 Devosia equisanguinis
GAAACGCGGCACGATAGGCGGCTTCAGATTGCCCTGCAGGACCTTACACGAGGGCGGCCGGATGCTCGTGGAACAGGTGGCCGGATCGCCATGGAATGGGTGGCCGGATGCTCATGGAATCCGTGGCCGGATCACCGTGGTGCGCGCACATCACCTGGGCGACCGTCGCCTCGGTCGGGATGCCGCCCTCGATAAGCCGCGCCGGCGCAGGCGCCTGCCCCTGAAGCGTCCAGCATCAACGGCTATGTCCAGCTTATGGGCGGCTGGACGATGCCAAACACGATGGACTACTCACTTACGGACCCAGTCCCGTTCCAAGACACGTTCGATTTCGATGCTGGATGGGCACTCGGTGCAACGCTCGGCATTGAAACCCCGATCGATGGTTTTTCGGTAGAGGTCGATGTCCTCTTGATGGTCACCGTCACCCCGGTGATCAGCACCACCTCGTGGCTCCAGTCGAACTGGTAGGCCTCCCCCGGCGCAAAGCTCAGCGGAACGAACGCTGCTGACACCGAGGCCGACCGATCCCGCCGCCAGCTCCGGGCATAGCGCCGAACCGCATCGTAGCCACCCTCGTAGCCGAGCCCCCGAAGCTCCTCGAACACCCGGATCAGCGTTAGCCGCTCACGGGCAGCCTTGGTCTCGTTAGCGGTCAGTATCCGCTCGAGTTCGCCGGTCCAGGCTCCTAGCTTGGGCCGGGGCTGCACCTCGCGTTCATAGCTGAACTCGGTCGCCCCCGACCGCAGCACCTTGCGCACCGTGTTCCGCGACACATGCAGGTCCCGCACGATCTCCTTGATCGTTCTGCCTCGCACGAAGAACTCGCGCCGTATCCGCGCAATCGTGTCCACGCCCTTCATCCCCCACCCGCCCGTCCGCTTCCAGAAGGGCAGTCTGACCGCGACGGTCAGGGGGTCAATCTTGCACGCCGATCCCCAACCGAGCGGGGTCAAACTTGCACGCCGAAACACACTGTCCACCACAGGTGGGACTGCCTCTCAAATGAAACTGACAATAAGTTACACGCTCTCGGCGATCTACGGCAGTCCACTCACGCCATTGCGGGCGACCGCCCCACGAGTGCTGTTACAAAATCCCACTCCCATGAGCCAACAGGGTATAGACTTGCCCACGATTGCTGGCGAGCAGCGTCTTCACTGCGGCCTGTGCATTATTTCCGGAGGCTTTATTCTTCACCTCTCCCTCAAATTCTGCCATGAATATATTGGCGCTGTCTCTAAAGGCTGGCTCACTCTGTAGCCTGCTTTGGGTCAGCTTAAGGAGCGATCTCCCCAGATCAGAATAAATCCCTTCCGAGAAGCTATGCACTTCCCCGACCTGGTACTTCTTCCAAGCTTGCTCGAAAGCGCTACGCGTGAACAACCGCTGCGCCTGCGCCTCAATCTCGGTGAGATAAGGATGCTTAGGCGATTTGACCGACACGGCCTGAGCGGCCCCGGGACGAGTCTTGGGGGGCGGTGTTGCAGTGGCTAGCTTCTGGCCACTTTCGGGCTGCCCCACATCACGGCTACCGTTGGCCGGAGTGCTGACCTCAGCTTGCGCGCGAACGAGGTTGTTTAGCTCTGACAGCGCCCCAATTTGCTCGGTGACCACCTGTCGCATCCGCGCCGCCGCTGTTTTGGTCTCTTCCGGCAGCTCAAGCACGGCCCGCGTGAGCGCCGACTTCGTTTGCTCGAGTTGCATCTGGATTTCCTCTGCCACTTCCCTGAGAGAGACAGCAGTGGACTTGATACTCTTCTGGGTCTCCGTGAACGACGCCTGCATCTCACCAATCACCGAAACATGCGACGACTTCACCACCTCTCCAGCTCGCCTACCCTCCACCACCGCGTTCTCGACCAGATTACCAATCTGGTTGCTCACCCGCCTGGAGGTCTGCTCAAGCGCATCCTCGAGGCTTTGTGAGTTTCGGTCAAAGGTCGCCTCGAAGGCCTCCTGATTGGTATTGAGGGTTTCAGCGAGTTTCCGTGCTACACCTGAAACTAGCGCCTCAGTCTTGTCCGCGCTTGAAACCAGCGCGGATTGGACTTTGTCATCGCTGGTTGTCAGCGCTTCGCTGATCCTCTGAGTCACCAAGCCAAGCGCTGACTGAACGTCGTCAGTCACACTTCGGACTGCATCCTGCACTTCGTTGGCACTTACAGCTAGGGTCGTATTCATGGCTTCATGAGCGTTCGCAACCGTATCAACGATCTCGCCTTGGTTCTTCAGCAGCAGCTCTGCAATCGACCTTGTCGCGTCAGCAACACGTTGCTCTGTGGCTGTCATACTGCCGTCGACAAGCTCGAGCAGACTCCGTATCGGCAGCGCGACTTGTTCGACACGTACACCCAGTTCCTCAACCAGTTGCCGCAGCGCCGACTTGTTGGCTTCTACCCCGGCCACAGCCGCATCGCCGCTGTTCACCAGGTGAGCATTGGCCCGCTCCAGTGCCTCCGTACGCTCGACGAGCTGACCGGTGATTGCTGACAGATCTGCGCTGGCACCACCCATGGCACGCCGCAGTTCGGCAATATGTATATCCATCTGCAAACCAGTGACATGCATGTTTTCCATGGCTTCACGCATGCTTGCGGCATACGCCTCGGTCTGCCTGCCGACGTCGCCCTTGAGCGCCTTGAGTCCCACTTGCGCGAACTCCACCACTTCCTGGAGGTGCTGACCTGACTCGCCCCATCGCGTAGAAAGCAGGGAAAGCTCTGCAGAAACCTTCGCCGTAGACGTCGAAAGCATTTCCTCGGCCCGAAGCGAACCGTCCGTGAGCGCCCGCTCCAGTTTTTCACAATGATCTGCGACACTTGCATCCAGTTCCGCGCTCTTAGCGGTAACCAGGGCTGAAAACTCCGACGTCGATCTGTCGACTGACACATTCAGCTCGCTCAACTGCCGCACGATTGTATCAGTTGCCGTCAGCGCCGTGTCAGCAACGAGTTCTTCGATGGTCGCTGCAACCGTCTGCACTTTCTGGAGGGCGATACCCATCGCGTCGCCCATGTGACCGGCCACCGCCTCAACGTCGGTCAGCACTGACTTGGCAACTGAGCCGAACCGCTGCGTTACCGTGTTGTCGAGGCGGCTAGCGAGGCCATCAAGCTCACCGATCGAACCAATGATTGCCTCATTCACCTCCTTGTTAATCTGGAAGAGCTTGTCTGCAGCGATCTCGACGCGAGCCGAAATGGCCTCAGGAAGCACCCCCAACCGTTGGTCAAAAATGTCGATAAGGTTCTCACGAGCAGTGTCGGACGCCTCAGTCATGACAAACGACAGCTTATCGGAAGCGTCCCTGACTGCGGTGGTTACTTGCTCGACACGCTCGCCAACAAGAGCTTCGGCGTTACCGACATCGATTAGAGCATGTTCTACCGCGCGACTGATATCCTCCGAAACCTTCCCGGCAGTGTTCGAAACCATGTTGGACAGACTTTCAACCCGTCCAGTCACTACCTCAACCACGCTCGCAATGCTCTGTATCAGGCTATCGCGTACGCCTTCGGCGCTCTCCTGAACCAGACTCACCATGGCCTCGGCGTTTTCGGCGACTTGCGAGTTAAGCTTCCTGCCATGGGCGGACAGGGCGTCAATACCTCCCTCCATCGCACCACCAATACGCGTAACGGTAGTTGCGACGCTGCTTTCGAGCCGATCAGTCTCCGCAGTCAGAGTCGCCTCGATTTCCTGCCGCTGCTGTGACAAAGCAACCGTGAGAGCCTTGGAATGCGTCTCTAGCGCACCCAGCACGCCGGCGGTTTGGGTGGCAACAGTTCGTGACGTCTCCCCATAGGTCGCGGAGAATTCTTCGGTTCGCCGGCTAAGGCCGTCCACGAGATCGCGTGTCTGGCTCTCGAGGGTAGCATCCAGCATCCTAACCCCAGCCTCGATGGTAGCCCGCATCTGCTCGTGCTTGCCGACCAGCAGTTCACCCAAGGCCCCCGTTCGAGACGACACCACGGCGTCGATCGAGACCTCGTGATCGGTCAACAAGGCTGCCAGTTTATCTCTTAGCGCTTTGAACTTTGACTCGGCTTGTTCGGCCCCCAGCTGCGACAACGCCTCCGCATCAGCCATAATGCTGTCGAGCCGCGCCAAGCTTCCCGAAAGCTGCCCCTCGATCCCGAGCTGACTCTCTGCCAAGCCGTTCTCAAGCGCTTTGGTTTGTTGGGTAAGCGCTGTGAGGAACACCTCGCTGTGTCCGGCCATCATGCGATCAATGTCGGAAGCACCAGCGCCGAGAGCCTTCCCAACGTCCTTGCTACCCTCCACGAGCACGGCAACCAGTTCCTCCCGGCGAGTGGTCATCGTCGCGCCAAGCTCGGATATGGACGTGCCGACCAACTCACCGAATGTCGCTGTGGAACCTGATAGTTCGCCTTCTAGAGTGGACATCAGTGCTGCGATATCACCCTTGAGCACATCGACGCTGGCAACTATTCGGCCGTTCGTGTCCTCGAGGCCGGCGCCCAGTAGCGCCGAACGCTGTTCGATTGCCGCAATCAATGCGCCAGCCCTGTCGGAAAGAATGTCTTCAGTCGCTTGGACGCTACCAGTGATCCGAGTGGCCACAGCGTCTGCCGCAACAGAGAGTCTCCCTTGGGCTTCCGCGTTCGTTTGCTCCAGACCGGAGGTTAGCTTGTCGAGACCGGCGACCAAGGCATTTTGTATAGCTTCGCTCTGCTCTGCGAGAGCGTCGGCCAGAGACGCGGATCCGGTTTTCACCGTGTCCTTGAGCTCTTCTGACTGAGACGCAATGGCCGACGTCAGGATTTCGGCCTGAGCTGTTAGCGCTTGTGAGCTCTCAGAGAGCGCATCCGTCAGGTACTGAGTGCGGTGGGATAGGGTTTCTGTGAGCTCCCGAGTGCGCAGACCGACGACTTCGTCGAACGTCCCGAGCTTCTCCTCAAGGACGACCTCCAAGAGGGCTGCCCGCGCGGTGAAACCGGATTCGAACTTGCCCAATGCACCAGACAGTTTGTTCGCCCGATCCGAAATGCCGTCAGAGATTCCAACTGCACGCAGAGACAGCACTTGATCAAGGCGCTCGGTACCAGTGTCAAGAGCGGCGAGAAGCTCGCTCGTTCTTGTACCGACACCTTCGACCAGGATACTCGAGCGTCGATTGAGCATTTCGTCGAGCGTATCGGCGTGCTGCGTGACGAGCGCCTCGAATCTATCTGAGCGCCTGACCAGCGCTAGTTCCAGTTCCTCGCCGCGGCTGCCGAGTGCTTCGTTCAGGCTGGCTACTCGACCAACCAACGCTTCGAATTGGCTGGCACGGTTGTCCAATACGGCCGTAAGTTCTGTCGAACTGCCACTGACGGCCGTCACGATGCGCTCGGCGTTTTGTTCCAGCACCTCTTTGAATTCCGTTACTCGCGTTAGCAAGGACGCAGAAACATCCTCGTTGCGCGTCTGCAGCGTCTGGTCCAGCGCCTTCATCCGCGTTTCGATCGACAAATTCAGTCGTTCATGCTCGTTGCGCATCGCCTCACAGACGCCGGTTGCCGTTGACTGTATATCGGTCGCTATCGCACCGAGGTTTGTGGCGACCGTGTCCGTGATCGATGCCCGCACCCCCTTGACCTGCTTTTCGATGCCTTCTGTGCTTTCAGCGATTGCCTCGATAAGCGTCTCGGTCCGCTGCAAGTAGACGTCGCGAAACTCGGATAGCTCGTGTGAGAATCTGCCGCTCGCCGCGGACAACTCGGAGACGACCGCACCGCCGCGATCACCCAGTGAACGATCCAGTGACCCTATCCTGTCGTCAATCTGGGTCACAATCTGATCGACCCGGCCGGAAAAGGCCTGGAGCGCGCTGTTACCTGCGATATCGAAGCGCTCTCGGGAACGCTCGGAGATCTCCTCCACGCTGGAGTTGAAATCAAGGGCAGCTGATTGCAGTCGCAATTCGATCGCGCCAACCTGAGTATGAAGCTGCTCGTCCAGTTGCCGAACCAGCCCCGACAGAAGCGTCTCCGCTTCCTTCGAACGCGCTGCTATATCGCTTGAGACGCGGTTGCCGATCGTCTCGAAATTGGACGCCACCTGATTGCCGCGTTCGCGTATCTGGTCCAGCAAGGTAATACCACCCTGCCCTAACAGTTTCGCAAGCGACTGTGTACGATAGTCTACGGCCGCGGTGAGGGCACTCGTCCGTGTCTCCAACTCCGCCAACAGGTCTTGCGACGAACTCCGAAGGCTTTCGGTCATTGTATTGGCAGACTTTTCGAGGTCGGTCAGAGCGACGCTGACTCCCTCCGCGATGGCAGCCCGCACCGCGTCTGTGCCATCCAAGAAGGCCTCGCGCTGCGTCATCAGCGAGGCCGCAGCCTGTTCAGCACGCGCCGCACCCACCTGATAAGCAGCCTCCACGCTCGCCACCTGCTCCGACACCGACCCCCTAAGCGTCGCCAACTGGGAGACCACTCGATCGAGTTCGTCGCTTAAACTGGCAAGTTCTCGACGCGTCTCCCCAACCTTGGAGTGAATTTGCTCAGCGTGAACCTTGTTCGGGTCGGCAACTCGCTCGGCCGACGGGGCCGACCTTGTTCGCATGCTTAGCCCCCCGGCTATGCCGCCAAAAGTCGCCGCCGCAGTAAACAATAAAGCCTGCCAAATCCCCACCACGCTGCCCGCGTCCTCGGACACAGAACCAACAATCAGGGCGACGACCATCAGCGCGATGGCCGCAACAACCGCAAGAATCATGCCTGGCCGCGGACCTAGCATGCTAGGACGCAATTGCCGCCTCGCTAGCGGCGCGGGGTTGTCGTCGTTGGCAACAATGAAGGGGTGGCCGCTTTTGGCGGAGGCATCGATGCGGGTCGACGCGATACGTTCAAGTGCTACCGTCAGGTCGTCCTCGGACCTTGCGTCTCCATTCAGCTCTGGCTCCAGCAGCGCTGCCTCCACAGCCTCGTAGAACTTAGTGTCTACTACTGCCGACCCTTCCGCCGCATCCAACGTCGCCAACTCAGCCCCCTACGCACTGGGGGTGCTGCCTAGGTCCCCCATAAACACAGCGGAGGAGCTAGTAGGTTGGGCAGGTCGGATGACACCTGCAATCCACACCATTTCCCATCCAGATAGTTCATATTGGATCGGTTTATCGGTTCGGAACTTCAGACAGGCGACTCTCAAAGCGCCTAGATGCAGCGGGTCAAGTGGGGGTGCCGACTGTTGCGGCGGCTCACCCCCCGGCCGAACCAAACGCATCGTCGCCATGGCGTCGATGGTGCCGGACGGAGCTAGGCTCAGGACCCATTAAAGGGATTCACATGGCTGCGCATTCCACGGCATCCGGCCATCCATTCCACGAGCATCCGGCCGGCCGTTCCATGAACATCCAGCCACCCTCGTGAGGGGCCTGCAGGGCGTCTCTTCATTCTGCATTTCAGTGTCTGCAGTCAAGGGTGTT
>CAMDAL010000203.1 GCA_945888565.1 Devosia equisanguinis
GTCCGTTCGATGAGGCGGCCTATGTTGCCGACTACGAGCGCGAGATCGCCTACTTCGCCAAGCAGGCGCCGGGCCGCGTCGTGCAGTCGATCTTCTTCGGCGGCGGCACTCCCTCGCTGATGGATCCGCGCTCGGTCGAAGGCATCCTCAACGCCATCGCCAGGCACTGGGAAATCGACCCGAAAGCCGAGATCACCCTCGAAGCCAACCCGACCTCAGTTGAAGCGGACCGCTTCCGCGGCTACCGCTCGGCTGGCGTGAACCGGGTGTCGCTCGGCGTGCAGAGCCTGCGTGAGGGCCCGCTGGCCGAGCTTGGCCGCAAGCACACGGTGGATGAGGCGATCGCCGCCGTGCGCTTGGCCCAGTCGATCTTCCCGCGCTCAAGCTTCGATCTGATCTATTCCCGCCCGCGCCAGACCCTCGATGACTGGCAGGACGAGCTGACCGAGGCGCTGTGGCTGGCCGAGGCCGGACACCTGTCGCTCTACCAGCTCACCATCGAGCAGGGCACCCGCTACTACGACCTGTTCCGCGCCGGCAAGCTGCAGATGCCGAACGAGGACCTGAGCGCTGACTTCTATGAACTGACCCAGGAAATGACCGTCAAGGCCGGGCTCCCGGCCTACGAGATCTCCAACCACGCTCGCCCGGGGCAGGAGAGCCGGCACAACCTGATCTACTGGCGCTACGGCGAATATGCCGGCATCGGGCCGGGCGCCCATGGTCGCCTGCTGATCAACAACCAGCGCCACGCCACCGCGACGGAGAAGATGCCGTTCGACTGGCAGAAGCGCGTCCAGGCCCGCGGCCACGGCCTCGTCACCGACGACATCCTGACCTGGGAAGAAGAGGGCGACGAACTGCTGGTGATGGGCCTGCGCCTCCGCGAAGGCATCGACCCGCAGCGCTTCCACCGCATCTCGGGCCGCGCCATCTCGCAGCGCCAGATCAACGAACTCAAGTCCATCGGCTTCGTCGAAACCCTGCCCAACGGCTTCATCCGCGTCACCGACAAGGGCTGGCCGGTGCTCGACGCCGTGGTGGCGGATCTGGCGGCTTAGCCGACCGCGACGATCTTCTCGTCCTTTGGCGGCTCCTGGAACAGGGCGCTCACCGACTCGCCGGTGTTGATGCGGCGCATGGCTTCGGCGAGGGCCGGGGCGATGGACAGCACGGTCAGCTTCGGGGATTTGCCGGCGGCGGCGATCGGCATCGTGTCCGTGCAGACGAGCTCGATCAGGTCGGGCTGCGCGGTGAGGCGCTCGACCGCATCTTTGGCGAAAATGCCGTGCGTGCAGGCGATGCGGATGGTGCGCGCGCCCTGCTTTCGCAGGTGGTGGATCAGTTCGATCATCGAGCCGCCATTGGCGATTTCGTCATCGACCACGATCACGTCCCGCCCTGCCACCTCGCCAATGATGGCAGTGATGCGGACTTCCGTATCGCTGATCCGCTCCTTGGCGCCCGCTGCCACCGGCGTGCCGAGGCGCTTGGCCAGCGCTGCGGCGTTCTTGGCGTTGCCGAGGTCGGGCGACACCACCACGGCGTGGCTCAGGTCGTAGCGCGAGAAGTAGCGGGCGAACTCGCCGAGGGCATGGAGGTGGTCGGTGGGCACCGAGAAGAAGCCGTGCACCTGCGGAGAATGGAGAATGGAGCGTCATCGTCAGCACGCGGCTGGCGCCGGCCGTGACCAGCAGGTCGGCGACGAGGCGGCCGCCGATCGAGATGCGTGGCGCGTCCTTCTTGTCTGAGCGCGCATAGGCATAGTGCGGCAGTACCGCGGTGATGCGGGAGGCCGAGGCGCCGCGGGCCGCATCCAGCATCAGCAGCAGCTCGACCAGGTGGTCCTGTACCGGCGCCGACAACGTCTGGATCAGGAACACGTCCTGCTCGCGGCAATTGGCCTGCAGCTGCACCTCGAGGCAATCGTTGGAGAAGCGCTTGACCTGGGTGGGGAGCAGCGGCACGCCGAGATTGGCGCAGATATCGCGCGCCAGTTGCGGATGAGCGCTGCCACTGAATACAGCGATCTGGCTCATGGGGCGCCTCCAAGCGATGGTCTGAGGGCTGCGAGCTTATGGCAAACCGGCGGCCCCGCGACAAGCGCCTGAGCGGTCCCAAATTAACATCCGGCAGGTCACCGGAGCCATTGCGCGGAATTTGGTAAACCGCTTTACTAACGGCATTGCTTGACCCGAACGAGCGCTGCTGCATGACCCTGCCCGATGACCTGATCCTGAACCCCGAGGACGAGGTGGCGATCCGCCAGCACCTGCTGCTGGTGTCCCTCGCGAAGCGGCCCGCCGACCTTGCGATCGAGGTGGGGCGGATGCTGTCCGTCCACTCTCGCGACTGGCTCGACGACTATGAGATCGTCATTTCCGGACGCCGCATCGCCTATGTCGGGCCACGCGGCAGTTACCGGGGCGAGGTCAAGGCCCGGGTGAGCTACCCCAACCTGAGTGCCGTGCCGGGCTTCGGCGAGGTGCACAAGCATATCGAGAGCACCCACATCACGCCCGAGTTCGAGGCGGCGTTGGTGATCCCGCGCGGCAACACCTGGACCTGCGAGGCGAGCCACGAGTTCGCAAACGTCAACGGGCCAAAGAACCAGGAGTTCTGGCAGACATCACGCGCGGCCGGCTCGCCGCTGAAGATCTTCGTCCAGCCCGGTTCCGCCGTGCCCCCCAGCGCCTGGGAGGAATCGGGCGGCTACTACGGGTACGAGGAGCAGGCGGGGTTCCTTGAGCACGACATGGGCACGGTCAGCCTCGACGAGGTGATGGACTGGCCATCGGTGTGGGATTCGAACAACCCAGGCTACGTCCGCATGTGGGGCATGATTGGCGCCACGTTCGAGAAGCGTGGCGTCGTCGAAGGGCATGGCTCGGGGCTGATCGACCCGCATGATCTCAGCGCCTTTGCGGCCGCCGGCATCTCGTCGGACCACGAGGTCTGGGCCTTCGAGGAGGCGCGGCAGCGGCTGACCCATGGCATCTTCACCGAGCTCAGGCCGTTCTCCTACGACGTGATCATGCCCCAGCTGATCGAGTGGCTACCCGACTGGCAGAACGTCGCCTTCACCACCGATGACCGCACGGCCTCCGAGACACTGGAGAAGGGCGCCTCGGACTACAACGTCCGCCACGCCATCGAATATGGGCTGCAGCCTGAAATCGCCATCCAGTGCGCCACGATCAACCCGGCGCGGCACATGCGGATCGACCAGTGGGTCGGCTCGATCACGCCGGGGCGCTATGCCGACATAGTACTGCTCGACGACGTGCAGACGCTGTCGATCCGCCACGTCTACGCCGATGGCAAGCTGCAGTCCGAGGGCAAGACCTTCACCGGTCCGCTCACCATCATCGACTGGCCGGACTGGGCGAAAAAGTCGATCAATATCGGCCGCACGCTGCGGGCCTCGGACTTTGCCATCAAGGCGGAGCCGGGTCGCGACACGATGCAGGCGGCGGTGCTGAGGCCGTTCCACTGGAACGAGGATTTCTGGACCGAGACGCTGCCGGTGGTCGACGGTGAGGTGCAGCGCGGCACCGAAAACCTCATCACCAAATGGGCGGTGATCGACCGCTACCGGGGTGACGGGGCGCTCTCGACGATGTTCTGGACCGGTTGCGGCCCGGTCGATCCGGACACGGCGCTTTGCTCTTCGGTGGCGCATGACAGCCACAATGTGTGGTGCGTCGGCTCTTCGGACGAAGCGATGGCCAAGGCGGTCAACCGGCTGCAGGAGATCGATGGCGGCTGGGTGCTGGTGCACCGGGGCGAAGTCGTCGCCGAGATGCGCTTCGAGATCGGCGGGCTGATGACGGCGCGCCCCGCCGAGGCGTATGACGAGGGCATGCAGGCCTTCTACGCCGCCGCGGCGAAAGTGGAGTGGATGTACCGCCCTGGCGGCGACAACCTGTGGAAGCCCGGTTTCCCCGAGCACCTGAAGTTCGCGACGCTGACCTGCTCGCCCTGGCGCTGGGTGCTGGTGGCGCCGACAGAGGCCTGCCCCGGCGGCTTCGTCAACGTGCAGACCGGCGAGCAGCACAAGGTCGTCTGGTGAAGGTTTCGCTGCGCGGTCGAGCCCTCCTCGGTGACTTCGTCCACGCGCCGGTGCGCGGCGAAATCGAGGTGCTGGCCGACCATGTGATCCGGATTGGCGATGACGGGATGATCGTTTCGGTTGGGCCTGCGGCCGATGGTGTGCCGGAGGGCACGCTGGAGCTTCCGCAAGGGCAGGTGGTGCTGCCCGGTTTCGTCGACCTGCACGTGCACGCTCCGCAGTATCCGCAGCTGGGGCTGGCGCTCGACGAGCCGCTCGAAGTCTGGCTAGGCAAATACACCTTTCCGCTCGAGGCCCGCTACGCCGACCTCGACTTCGCCCGCGCGGCCTATGGAACGCTGGTGAGCGACCTGCTGGCGGGCGGCACCACAACGGCGCTCTACTTCGCCACCGTGCATCGCGAAGCGACGCAACTGCTGGCGGAGATCTGCCTGGCCAAGGGGCAGCGCGGGCTGGTCGGCAAGGTGGTGATGGACAATCCCGATACCTCGCCTGGCTATTATCGCGACGAAACCGCCGAGGCGGCGGTGGCCGACACGCGTGCCGTGATCGACCGCATCCGCGCGCTGCCCGGCAACGATCGCGTGCTGCCGGTGATCACCCCGCGCTTCATCCCCTCGTGCACCGACGACGCGTTGGCCGGGCTTGGCGCACTGGCGCAGGAATGCGGTTGCCACGTGCAGACTCATTGCTCGGAAAGCGACTGGGCGCATGGCTACGCGCTGGAGCGCTACGGCCAGACCGACACTGCGGCGCTCGATGGTTTCGGCCTGCTGACGCGGAAGACCGTGCTGGCCCATTCGGTGTTCCTGACCGATGCGGACATGGACACGGTTCGCGACGCCGGTGCCGGCGTGGCGCACTGCGCGCTCTCCAACATGTATTTCGCCAACGCCGTATTCCCGCTGCGCCGGGCCTTGGAAAAGGGTGTGCATGTCGGTCTCGGCACCGACATTTCCGGCGGACCGTCGGCATCCATGTTCGAGGCGTGTCGCACGACCGTGCAGGCATCGCGCCTGCTGGAGACCGGCACCGACTCCGATGTTCCACGTGAAACAAGGGGACATCCGGGCACAAGTATTGACATGAAAACGGCTTTTCATCTGGCAACCGCCGGTGGAGGCGAGGCGCTGGAGCTCCCCATCGGCCTTTTCCGCGCCGGATTCCATTTTGACGCCATCGCCATCGATCCGTCCGCTGAGCTGGGTGCGATCCGACTGTTCGGAGCGCAAGCAGTTGAGCGGATTGAACAAATCCTCTACGGGGCCAGCCGCACCAACATCGCCGCGACCTGGGTGGGTGGCGATCAGGTCAGTGGCACTACCCTAAATTCACTCCTGATCTGAACGGCGCCTAATACAATCCTGAACGAGAAACCGATGCCGAAATCCGTCTACCTCGCCGGCCCAGAGGTCTTCCTCCCCAATGCGCGCGAGGTGCTCGACGCCAAGATAGCACTGACCCGCGAGGCTGGGCTGATCCCGGTATCGCCCGGCGACCTGGAGTTTCCACACACTGACACCAAGTGGGAACTGGGCCTCGCCATCAGCGCCATCGACGAGAAGCTGATGCACTCGGCCGACGCGATCATCGCCAACCTGACGCCGTTCCGCGGCATCGCGGCCGATACCGGCACCTGCTTCGAGCTCGGCTTCATGTGCGCGCAGGGCAAGCCGGCCTTCGCCTACACCAACGTCAGGGACGACCACGGCGAGCGGACGAAGCTGCACTATGGCGGTCAGTGGTCGGTGGATGCGACGGGTCGCGCGCGTGGGCCCGACGGGCTGATGATCGAGGACATGGGGTTCGTCGACAACCTGATGATGCATGGCGGCGTGCTGAACCGCGGCGGCGTGGTGGTGGTCGGCGACGCGCCGAAGGGGGCGGAACTGACAGACCTGACGGCGTTCAAGGCAGTGCTGAAGATCGCGGCGGAGCGGTTGCTGGGGGCCTGAGCTGGCGTTGCCACATGCTCTCGCAAGCGTCTCGCCTGTACCGCCCCCCTTCACCATCCTACGGATGGTCCCCTTCCCCCGTGCGACGGGGGAAGACCCGATGTGGCACCGACGGCGACTGGCCGGGTCCTCCCCTGCGGAGCGGGGGAGGGGGACCACGCGTAGCGTGGTGGAGGGGGCGGTCCCTCCACTAAGCTCTTAGCAGCGCCTCGATTTCGGCGCGCATAGGCATGCTCGGCGCCGTGCCGGGCTTCTGCACCGACAGGGCCGCAGTGGCGTTGGCGAAGCGGATGGCGTCGAGCGGCGATTTGCCCTCGGCCAGTGCCGTCGCAAAGCCGCCGTTGAAGGCGTCGCCGGCGCCGGTGGTATCCACCACATTCGCCACCTTGAACGCCGGGATCATGGCCGTGCCGACCTCACCGTGGAGGAATGCGCCCTTTTCGCCCAGCGTGATCAGCGCATTCCTCGCGCCCATGGCGACGAGTGCCTTCGCTGCGGCGAGGGCATCGACCTCGGTTTCGACCTTGAGGCCGGTGAGTGTTGCGGCTTCCGTCTCGTTGGGTGTGACGTAGTCGCAGAGCGTGTAGATGGCCGGGTCGGCGGGCACCGCCGGGGCCGGGTTGAGGATGGTGATGACGCCGCGCTGGCGGGCGAGCGCGAGGCCGGCGATCGCGGTTTCCACCGGTTGCTCGAACTGGGCGACCAGCACTTTCGAGCCGGCAATAATCGCTTCGGCTGCTGCCACATCGGCGGGGGAGAGGTTTGCCGCAGCGCCGGGCTCGACGATGATCGCGTTGTCTCCGGTTGTCGTCGAGACGAAGATGAAGGCGGCGCCGGTGGGAAGGGTATCGTCGATGCTGACGGCGCTGGTGTCGATCCCATCGGCGGCCCAGGCCTTCTGCGCCATCTCGCCAAAGGTGTCGCGGCCGATGCGGGTGATCATCCGGACGTCGGCGCCGGCCCGGGCCGCAGCAATCGCCTGGTTGGAGCCCTTGCCGCCGGGGCCATCCTTGAAGCCCTGCCCGAGGATGGTTTCGCCCATCACCGGCAGGCGCGGGGCCTTGAAGGCGAGGTCGGCAACGAAAATGCCGAGCACGGCGACGGGGGCGCGGGTTGGCATACGGGTCCTCCTGGGCGGTGTTCGCCTCTTGGTGTCGTTTCCTAGCAGAGGCGAGGTGGTTGGCTATACCCCACCCAGCTTCGCTAAGTAAGCTGCGCTACCCTCCCCACAAGGGGGGACTGTTCAGTTTGGACTCGTTTGCATTGCGTGTCGGTTGAAGAAGAGGTCGAGTGTGATCTCGAGCATGCGTTGTGTTTTTGAGGCCCGCTTGGTGCGTCGGTTGAAGCGCGCGAGGTTGTCGCGGATTGAAGCATTCGAT
>CAMDAL010000204.1 GCA_945888565.1 Devosia equisanguinis
CCGGCGGGCTCACCAAGTAATCTCAATAACTTACGGGACACATATCAGTTTTCGCTAGCACCGACAAACAGTCTGGGGCCACGCTGGGGGCCACTCCGGGGTCACTGGGAAGGCTAAAGACCGCACAGCGATGATCGTCAAACCGACCCGCTTCCGAGAGCTGCCCCTCCTCACCCGAGCCACCGCCCAGAACGATTACTCAATGATGATCGACGGGCTCGTGGCCGGCCGCATCATGCTCCGGCAGGCAGCCTTCGGCGCATCGCGCTGGTTCTAGACCGTGACTGGGCCGGCGATTCTGCATGCGGGTCTGGCATCATCAGGAGAGACTGAGAACCTCGAACAGACTCTGCTCCAGTTCTGCGAGGTATTTGACAAGTGGCTCACATGGGCGCTGGCTCAGGGTGTGCACAGGCGGACGCGCCCAGCAACGCAGCCATCATCACTCAGTCATCGTGGCTGCCGCACTCGATCTCGTGCGCGACGTAACGCAGCCGTACGTCGCCCGGCCTCGGCGCAACGAGCCAAGCCCTCGGGCGTCTTAGGGCCAGTGCTCATGCCGCCGTGGAGCTTACACCTACCGCCGCGTAACAACTTCTTACTCTGGCACGGCTTACCGCGTCGGTTGCGCGCGCCGCATACCGGCCTCAACCGCTTTGGGAGGGCTTCTAGATCTGCCCGCCATGCTTGCCGCCGAGCCTCGCGCAGCTTGCGTCGGGACATCGTTGCCTCGCTCTTGGCGTGGGCCACGGCCTCGGCTTGGGCGTCAACCTGCAGAAGCCACTCCATGACGCGTGGGCGCGCGTGCGCGTTAGCTGCTGGAAATAGGACATCGCTCGGAAGCGCCAGTGCCTTCACCACTGCCCGGGTCGACACTTCGGACGATCTAAGCACGCCGAGTGAGCCATAACTTTCGAGCCTGACAATGCATTGCCGATGAAACCCAGCGCGTGCTCCAAGCGCCTCCTGGGTCAGACCAAGCGCAAGCCGAGCCTCTCGGATCTGATGTCCGGTTAGAGGGAAACGCACTCCTTGCCGCTTGGGTTTCATGCCGGGACTTTCGATCTGGAGTTGGCTGGTCGGTGGCATCAAGGCGTCGAGCACCTCGATTTGCGGCCAGGTCCCGACCTTATGCGGCGCTGGATGGTGCGAAGCACCTCCTCGCCTGTGCGTGCGGCAGCAGCCTGACAGTTGCGAGCAAGCCTCCAGCAGGGGCGGACCCTCCTGCGGCCGATGAGCGTCGAGTTCACCCTCGATCTCGGGGGGTACCTTGGCGAGGAACTTCTCGATCTCGTCGATCCACACGTCGAACCTGTCGGTGGCGACCTCGATCATCTTCAGGTCCTTCGAGATGGTTCTCAGCGCGAAGTGGTAGACGTGCATCAACTGGTTCAATTCAAGCTGCCTCTCGAAGTTCATCTAGCTCTCCTTTGGTCAAGTTTTACTGTGATGTATATTTGGGAATAACGGTCTCTCATGCGGCCTCCTGCGGGGGCTCTTGCGGCGTTGCGGCACCCTGCGGCGCGGCAGTTGGCGCTGGTGCCGCAAGCTCGGCCGCTAGTGCAGCCCTGAACATCCCGGCGAGCGGCAGGCATGGCTTGCGGGTGCCACCTCCACCGCCGGCGTCGTCGCCCTCGAAGACGGTGACGTGAGAGCCCTCCCGGCGGAGGAGCAGGCATCCGGGCTCGAGGTGCTGGTCGGGATGGGTGATGCAGTTCTCGAGCTCGTGCGGCGCGATCGCCAGCGTCCTGCCGTTGGCGAGCGTCAGGGGCACCTCGTCGTAGGACTCGCACATCAGCACCGGCTTGCCGTTGGCGTACAGGAGAGGTGCCTTGGTGACCTCGAGGCGCGATACGGGTCCTATCTTCATGTCGACGGCTCCCTTGATGTCTGGGATTGCCCGCTCGTCCCAGACCAGCCGCTTGGGCTTCGCGCCCGGCGTGGCGCGCTGGTAGGTCGCCTCGCCAATGTGCTGGTGGTCGGGTGGTTGGATGTGGAGGTTATTTGAGACCGGGAATGTTCCCCCGGTTTCGACCTGAGAAGGATCAGGATTGGCGGTTTCCACAACCGCATTCAGAGGACGGTGTCGTTCTCTAGTGATTATAACACTAGAGTTTGACACTGTCCTGCATAGGTTGAGGCAGTCACCTATTTTAACTTCAGTGCCCGGTTTTCTGTTCCTCCGGTCCATCTTGATGGCGTTCTCCGATCCCAACTCCGGCAACCACTTCGCCAGATCGGCGGCACTCTCAAGGTGAACGCCGTGGCCGATGGCGCGCTCGTCCTTGCTGGGCCACTGGAACAGGGCGACGGAATCGACCGGCACCGGCGGGAAGTGGTCGCCCCAGATTTCGACGGTGAGCGGGTTCCGCTCCGTCCGGTTGACGGCCCTGCCCCGGCCGATGGCCTGCACAAGCTGGTCGTCGCAGATGGCCGAGCGGATCGACTCCTCCAGCCCATCGAGGTGGCGTTCTTGGGTGACGCTGGCGGCGGAGCCGTCGCGGCCGACAAGGGTCACAATCGAGGACCAGTACCAGCCGTCAGCCGTGCCGATTGGTGCCGGAGCCTTACCACCAATGGCACCGGCCATCAGCGAGACGGTGCCGGGCGGCGGCTGGGTGCGGCCCATGCAGATCAGCAGGTCGACTGAGCCAAAACTATCGAGGCCGGCGGTGCCGTTGTGGTGGAGGATGTGGATGTGGTCGGGGATCGTTACCTTGGCCCGGATGACCTTCTCGGCAGCAAGCGGCATCACGACCAGCGTGTCGCCGGCCACCTGCCGGGCGCGCAGCAGGACCGCGTCCCAGATGTCGAGCACCTTGCCCTCCTCGCTCAGGGCTTGGTGACTGAAACTCTTCCCGGTGACGGCAACGGTGCGCTGGTGGGGCGTGGCGGCGTGGATGTCGGCCACCATCTCGAAACGCGGGAAAAGGTGCCGCACCAGTTCCGGCCTCAGGGTGGCGTCGATGTGGAGGGTCGGGGCCAGCCAGCCCTTCTTGATGTCGTCGACCCATCGCAGGACGAGGGCCTCGTGCTGACCCTTATCGATGAGCTCGAAGCTGACGCGGCCGGCGTCACCCTCGCCAGTCTCAATCGCGTTGGCGAGAAGCCTCCACATATCGGAGAGCGACAGTGCGTCACCCTGCCTGCCGGAAAGTTCTTCGGCGCGTCTCAGGAACTCTTCGCGGTCCATCCCGGGGGAGAGGCCGCCGGTAATCTTGCGGGCGAGCTCGAGGCCGGTGGCCGCCTTGCAGTCCTTGGCAGTGAGCCCCTCCTCCATAAGGAGCGGGACCGGCAGGTAGGTTGGCATTCCCGTCACCGCGTCGAGCTTCTCCAGCGAATCGAGGAGCCGCCTGCGGTAGGCGATGAGGTCATTGGTCTTGAACAGCGAAGTCTCGCCCCGCTTGTTGACGACCTTCGGGTGGGCCTTGAGCGATCCCATGCCGACCGTGACGCGCCTCGCCTCGAAGCCCCTCAGGGACGACTGCCAGATGCTCTCATCGACGATCAGCAGCCCCACGTCGCCGAGTGCTGCGTCCTTGCGATGGAACAGGCTGGCGTGCGGCACGATCCACACGTCGGCCGAGGCATCCTTTTGGCGTTGGAAGGCGCAGGTCGCATAGAGCGGACAGAGCGCCTCGTCTGACTTGCACACCGCCGTCTGCGGCTCCAAGCCCGCCTTCTGCGCGGCTTCCACCATGCCGAGGTTGGTGCACATCTTCGCCCCGGTCGGGCTGTCGGGGTCGTCAGCGCCCCGGCCGCGCCACGTCTTCACCACCACCGGCACCTTCTGCCGCTTCGACTCTGCGCCGATCCGTGCCTCGAGCTCCTTGCCGAGGCGGTGCGTGGGGACGGCGTAGACGATCGAGCGGGGGTCTGCCGGCATCTCGCGGCGCAGCCGGTCGACAGCCCTCAACATGGAGGCGATGGCGACGTGGGTCTTGCCACCTCCGACAGAGACCCTGATGCCAAGCTGGGAGTGGTCCTTGATGCCGGCGATGGCCTCGGTGACCAGCTTACCCATCGCACCCTCGATCACCACGCCGAGCTCGTCGCGCGCCTCGTTGATGTGGGTGCCGGGCCTCTCGGCGGCCTTCTCGGGATCGAGCACCTTGGCGATGCGGCCGGCCACGTACTCCCGGCCGTAGAGCTTCAGCGCGTCGTTGAAGTCGGCCTTGTCACGCTGGAGGTGGTCGAAGGGCGTGGCGATCCGCACGTCCCTGCCCTGCCTGCGCCACTTGCTGATGGCCTTCCTTGCGGCTTTGGTAGTAACGGCTCCGCGACCATCGTCATCCGGGCAGGCGACGATGGTGCGGGCCTTGTCGGCCGGGCTGATGTCGACGTTGGAGATGATGCCGAGGGCCACCCACGTCTCGAAGCCGGTGACCCACCACACCGAGAGGGCCGTCTCGATGCCCTCGCAGATGACCATTGGCCCGGCAGTGTTGCCCACGAAGCGGACGGCTCCACCGCGCAGCACGCCATTGGTGAGCTTGATCTTGCTTCCATCCTCGCGCTTCACAGGCTCGCCTGCGTCGTCGAGGTGGATCATCTGGACGGCTGTGACCTCGCCCACCGGGCACGTCGAGGCGGCCATGAGCCACCGCTTGGCTGGATGCCACCGGACAGCGTCGGGCCACGCCTCGGCATGGATGCCGCGGCTGTTGAGATAGGTCTCGGCCGGCGTACCCTTCACCGGCACGCCGCGGCGCCACTTGGCGAATGCCTCGTCGATCCTGCGCTGCTGTTCCTGCCGCTGGAAGGCTTCCCACTCCTCGCGGAGTCGCTTCTGCTCATGCTCGGCGGCGGCCCTCACTTTCTCTCTCTCGAGGAGCTCCTGTTCGGTCCAGACTTTGGCGGAGATGTCGGGCCAGCCGAGGAACTCGAGCGCAGCCCACCGCGCGGCCTCATTGCGCGACAGGCCCCTCTCGCGGGCGATCATCGAGATCGGTGGATAGGGCCGACCCTCGGCGTGGTCGTAGAACCAGCCGCGGAAGCGGGCGGTGCGGGTGAGCTTGATGCCGCCCTTCCTGCCCCACCGCCATTCACGCTGGCCCCGTAAGGTGGGCTTGCCGAGGAGCTCGGTGCCCAGCCGGTCGGCCTGAGCGGCAAGCGCGACGCTGATCTCGTCGAAACTGTAGCCGGCGGTGTTGACGTGGCGGCTCACTGGATCACC
Source organism: Devosia equisanguinis (assembly GCA_945888565.1). Classification (GTDB taxonomy): domain Bacteria; phylum Pseudomonadota; class Alphaproteobacteria; order Rhizobiales; family Devosiaceae; genus Devosia_A; species Devosia_A equisanguinis_A. Next base: position 5,177 of record CAMDAL010000204.1, read on the forward strand.
GCCATCCGGGCCTCGCGCATGGCGGAGTTGCGCCGCTGGGCGCATTTCTGGTATTTTCCATGGTCTGTAGACCTTCATGGACGGCTCCTGCTCGTGGCAGGACCGCTCTTTCCATTTCAACGGGGTTCAGAAACCTTCGACGGCGAGACGCTCGAGCTCGACGCGCGAGACGAGCGTGCGCCGGCCCAGTCGGGTGGCCTTGACGTCACCAGTTGAAATGCGGAGCCACAGGAAGCTCTGGGAGACACCCAGCACTTTAGCGGCTTCAGGAACGGCATAGGTGAGAGGAATATGGTTGTTGGCGCTGGATGCAGCGGGCATGGGATTTAACTCCGAAAAAACGGTTCCAGGGGTTACTGAACTGTCCTTCGGCCTCCCAGTAGTCTGGGGTCGCCCTGCAAGTCCTGACCGCGCCACTGCCAGTCATGATCGCGCCCCGGGAGTGTTCCAGAGCCTTCCGCAATCGCGGGGTCGGTCACTGGTCTTGCCGGGATACGATGTGGCGCGAAGCACCACAACTGATATGAAATTATTTACTAATCAACAACCCGCGTCAAGGAGAAACACGGGCCTCTTTAGGCATATTTTACGGGATTTCTTCCACGAGACACCAAACTGGCTCAGACCTGAGCAAGGATCAATTCCTTGTAAGCAGAAATCATTGGAGCGTCGCCCGTTCCGCCTCGCGAATGGCCTGCCTATACCTCACGGCCTCGTCCATAAGCCGGCGCACGACATTGGGATCACCGAGGAATGCCACCCCTTTCGTGGCTGACGTAGGCAATCTCTGTCCCCCCGCTCCGAAAGGTTTTACTGCCGCGATGATTGTAGGGAAGGCTTTGTCAGTCTTCACGCATTTGACCTGGCTACCTTGGCTACAACTTAACCACATTGCCGCCAACGGCCTCATCCTTCGTCGCTGTGACCGAAACTTACGTCTCGATATTCGGCAGCGGCGCCTTCATGTCGTCGAGGCGGAGCGCTTTGTCGTAGACCCGCCAATGCACGTCGTAGGCAAGGTGACCCGTCACGCGGTAATCACGCTATGGATTGCAGGATGCCGCGAACCTTGTCGAGATCGATCTCGTCCCATTTTGCCTCCAGCACCTCCGAGGTGCGGCAGGCGGTCAGGATGGTCAGCACGAGGGTTATTGCCGACATCCTATTTCATCATTCACGGTACACTTTTAATGCACCGTACGTAGTTGTGTCTATTTGCTTTTTATTATCCTTACTATATTATTAATCTTATGCGAAAAGTGGTTTTGGGTTCGCAATGTTTTATCTCAAACTGACTAGAGCAATAGAGGATGCTGAGTCAGATCACGGCATCTCGAAATTCGATTCAATTTCAAAGGAAATACTAAAGAGAGTTGCATCCACTGACGAAACGACACGTCTGTTGATGATGAAAGACCTCTCTGACCTTGGTAGCTTTCCAACCATTCAAAACCATTTGAATAGCTTGATCGAACTCGGCTGGATCGAGCGGCACTGCAGCGAAAACGACAAACGTGTCGTAAATCTTAGCGTCGCCCCAACAGCACGACAGGCACTCAACGCAATATCTGACGGATTGCTTGAGTGGTATAGAATAGGTCAAGTCCAGAAGTTACGGTAAGTTCGCCTTAGCTCGATTGATGAAGGCATGTTCATGATGACATCGAAACGACATTGTTGGTGATGTCATTCTGTATTGTCTTTGCCGCCGCCCATTCCGTGAATTCATCCATGTCGAGATAGAGGCGCGCCGGGTAAGCAGCGGCATACGCCCACCCGAAACCACGCTGCCAGCTTCTCAGCATATGCGTCCACTTTGCTCGGCAGGTCGGGAACCCTGAACTTCGGCTATACGGGTCCTGACCAGAGTTACTTCCTGATGGAATTGGGTCACGGTCCTGTCCGACGTTCGATCTCTCGGATCGGTATCTCCTCGCGGAAATGCCAGCGACGGACAACGCTCCAAAGTACCATGTTGATCACTCCATGATCCCCCAGTCCAAATGGGAGGGGGAAGGTCAGAACAAGGGTCACTTCTCCGTGGAAACTTGTGCCCCTCCCCGATCAACTCTCAGTGCAAATCAACAGGCTGATATAGTACAGTTTGGCTCATCGTTCGCGGAAGGCGCGTTCCATTTGGTCCTCGATTGGCTTGAAGAGGTAGGAGAGGACGGTGCGGTTTTGGGTGCGGACGTAGATTTCGGCTGGCATG
>CAMDAL010000205.1 GCA_945888565.1 Devosia equisanguinis
GACGATCTGGAAGTTGTTGTAGGTCGTCAGGTTGTTCCAGGTGACGAGAAACATCTCCCAGTTGCCGATCGAGAACGGCGGATCGGCGAACAGCGAGGATTGCGAGCGCGTCCCGGCCAGCAGCAGCCAGAGCAGCGGTATGCCGTAGAAGCACACCGCGAACAGCAGCACGGCGTAGCAAATGACACGCCCGAGGTTGAGGCGGAACGGCGGAGTGCGTGCGTCGGCCATGGTCCCCTCAATCGATCTTGTAGAAGCGCGTGGCGAACACGATCACCAGCGCGATGATGATCGAGGTGCCCACCAGCATGGTGCTGAGCGCCGCCGATGCCCCGAAATCGCCCATGCGGAAGGCGTACTGGAACGCCATCTGGTTGAGCGACCAGTCGTTCTGCGCCGACTGCGGACCGGCCAGCTGCATCAGCTGCGGCTCGACGAACAGCTGCAGTCCGGCGGCGAAACTGAGGATGCCCATCAGCACCAGCGAGCGCCAGATCATCGGCAGCTTGATGCGGGTAGCGAGCTGGAAGCGGTTGGCGCCATCGACGCGCGCGGCCTCCAGCACTTCGGATGGCAGGCTCGACAGCGCACCGCCGAACACCACGATCCAGCCGCCCGAGGCCGAGAAATACGCCATCAGGGCGAACACGCCGGCGAGCCCGATGCCCGAGATCACGTCGATGCTGTAAGTCCATCCGGCCGCATGCAGCAGCCCCTGGAACGGGCTTACGCCCGGATCGAGCATGAACAGCCACAGCACCACCACTGCCGATGACGTCACGGCACCGGGCAGGAAGTAGATCGTCCGCAGCGTCGTCGCCGTCCGGCGCCCTACGCTGTCGAGCATCAGCGACAGCGTTGCGACGCCGATCATCGTCATCGCCACCCAGATCACGACGAACCAGAGGACGTTGATCGCGGCCGTCGGCACGCGGAAATCGTTGAACACGAACTCGTAGTTGGCGAGCCCGTAGAAGGCGTTTTCGATGGTATCGACGAAGCTCAGCCCGAACGCATAGGCGACCGGAAACACGCCGAACATGATCAGCAGCACGATGTACGGCAGCAGCAGCAGGTAGGCCATGCGCGTGTCGCGCTGCCCCTTGCGCTTGGCGGCACGCACCCGCTCACGCGGTACTGTCGGCGATGCTGTGTCGGCGATGGAGCTCATCTTGGTCCAGCAGCAGGGGTCGGACGGGAGGGCCGGCTGGGCGCTTCGGGTGAAACGCCCAGCCGGAGGAGGCTCGCCTTACTCGACGGTATAGCCGTTGAGCTTGGCGAGGTTCACGAGTTCGGTCTGCAGCGCCGGCAGCGAGGCCTCGACGGTCACGCCCTTGGCGATGTTCGCCGAAACGATCTTGACGATCGCTTCCTCGACCGAGAACCGCAGCGAGGTGTAGCCCGGGTGGCTGTACTCGGCTGCCTTCACCTGCACGTCGAACGCATCGGGCGACGCATAGAAGGGGTCGGCCTTGAGGCGTTCGCCCCAGGCGAGCGCCGACGGCTGGTGCGCCGGCAGGGTCACGGCAGTGGTCTGGTTGGCGACATCGCTCGACATCCAGGTGATCAGGTCGGCGACTTCAGCCGGATGCGCAGTGTCCTTCCAGCCGCCATAGACGCCACCACCCCAGCTCCAGGTGAGCGGCTGCTCCTGGTCCGCCCACTTGAGCGGCAGGGCCACGGCCAGCTTGCCGGGGGCCATTTCATAGGTCGGCTTGATCACGTATTCGCCGAACCAGGTCGGGCCGATCATCAGCGGCACCTTGCCGGCCTTGACCAGTTCGACGACGGCCGGATCGAACGGACCCACCTTGGAGAGGCTGCCGGCGGCGATCATGTGGTCGATCATCCGGGCGGGCTTCAGGCACTTTTCGGTCGTCAGGTCGATCTTGACCGTATCGTCCTTGCCGGCGACGGGCATCACCATGTCGCAGTCGGCCGTGACGAGGAACGCCTGGAACGGCACCATCGGCGAGCCGAGCGAATAGCCCTTGGCGACCAGTTCGTCGCCCAGCGCCTGGTACTCTTCCCAGGTGGTCGGCACCGCGGCGCCGAGGCTCTCCATCAGCGGCTTGTCGTACCACACCACGTCATGCGCGATGTCGTTGCGCATGCACATCAGCTTGCCGTTGATGTAGCAGGGCGAATTGGCGTTGGGATAGAACTCGTCGAGCGTCGTCTGCGGCACGAGGCCAGTCAGGTCGAGCAGGTAGTTCGACCGCCGCGTCGACAGCTGCGCCGCATAGCCGATATCGTTCATGAAGATGACGTCGGGAACTTCCGACCGCGACTGCATGCCCAACTGGATCTTGGCCACGAGGCCGGCCGGGTCGATCGTGGTGACGTTGAGCTTCACGTTGTCGTGGGTCTGGTCGTAGAGGTCGAACATCGTCAGCCGGACCGGGTCCGACCAGACGTTCAGCGTCACCTCCTGCGCCACGGCAGTGCCTGCCGTCAGCATGAGCCCGATCGCCAGGGCGCTCCTTCCGAGAATTCGCATGCTTAGTCCCTCCTGTTGCGCGCCGGCTTTTGTGCCGGGGCTTTATGTGGTCGCCGCCAAGGCGATTGCCGTTCCGGCGGCGTCGAAAACATAGAGCTGGCTGGGCCGTAGCCCGATCTGCACGGCCTGCCCGGACATGAGCGCCGTCTGCCCGATCACCTGCACGGTGATGACGTCGGGCGCGCCCGCATCGAGGTAGACGAAGGTGATGTTGCCGAGCCGCTCCACCGACTCGACCTTGGCCGGCAGCGCCGTGTCACCGGTAGCCGGGCCGGAGACGATTTCCACCGCTTCGGGACGAACCCCCACGGTGACCTTGTCACCAGCCTTGGCCGGCATCGGCAGCGCAATCCGCACACTGGCGTCGGCATCGAGCCCGAGCGTCGCCACCCCACCCTCGACCGAAATCACGTGCCCAGGCAGCAGGTTCATCTTGGGCGAGCCGATGAAGCCCGCGACGAACAGGTTGTTCGGCCGCGAATAGAGTTCGAGCGGCGGCCCCACCTGCTGGATGCGCCCATTGTCGAGCGCCACGATCCGGTCGGCGAGCGTCATCGCCTCCACCTGGTCGTGCGTCACGTAGATCATCGTCGTTCCGAGCTCGCGATGCAGCCGCTCGATCTCAAGCCGCATCTGCACCCGCAGCGCCGCATCGAGGTTGCTCAGCGGCTCGTCGAACAGGAACACCTTGGGGTCGCGCACGATCGCCCGGCCGATCGCCACGCGCTGCCGCTGCCCGCCCGACAGCTGCGCCGGCGAGCGGCTCAGCAGTTCGTTGAGCCGCAGGATCCGCGCCGCTTCCTTCACCCGCTTGTCGATCTCGTCGCGCGAGAATTTCGCCAGCCGCAGGTTGAAGGCGATGTTGTCGTACACATTCATGTGCGGGTAGAGCGCGTAGCTCTGGAACACCATGGCGATGCCGCGCTCCGCCGGCTCGGCGAACGTCACGTCCTTGCCGTCGATCAGCACGTCGCCGCCCGAGACCTGCTCGAGCCCCGCCACCATGCGCAGCAGCGTCGATTTGCCGGAGCCCGAGGCGCCGACAAACACCACGAACTCGCCATCGCCGATCGTCAGGTTCACCGACTCGATGACGCGCACCGGGCCGAACGACTTGCTGACGTTCTTCAGTTCGACAGTGGCCACTCAGCAGCCCCCGCCCATGCGATTGCAGTCCGTCAGCGCCATGATCCCCTCCGCTGAGATATTTTTGCGCGGAATTGATATCTCAAGTCAAGCGCCGATACCCCCAACAATGGTCGAAACGATAGCTAAGCCCGCGTGACATCACGCCAAACCGCGGTTCCCACCGCCTTTCGGCTGGGGAAAACCTGATATTTCAAATTCCGGGAATGATAGACTAAGGTAGGGAGGCAACACCGCCAAACACCTGCCGAACGAGTTCGATGTCAGTTATCCGCCAGGACAATGAAGGCTACCGCCGCTTCCGCGCCGCCATGCAGGAGGGCAAGCTGCAGCCGGGCATGGTGGTGACGCAGAACGAACTGTGCGACCTGCTCGGCCTCTCGCTGTCGCCGCTGCGCGAGACTCTGGTGCTGCTCGAGGAATTCGGCCTCGTCGAGATCAAGCCGCGCACCGGCATCCGGATCGTCTACCCGGAGGTTGCCTTCATCCGCGAGAACTACCAGTTCCGCATCATGATCGAGGAGTTCGCGCTGCGCAGCTTCGGCAACACCGTCACCGCCGAATGGCTGGAGAACATGCGCGAGAGCCACGAGGAATGCCGCGGCAACCTCACCGACGGCGGTCCCTTCCGGGAGGAACAGCTGCGCTTCCTCGCCCTCGACATGCGTTTCCACCGCGAGATCGTCGAGGCGCTCGACAACCGCGCCATCCTCGACACCCACACCCGCCTGCAGGAAAACATCCGCATGGCCCAGCAGGTCCACCGCCGCCCCGGCTTCCGCGGCGCCCTGCTCGAAACCGTCGACGAACACCTCAGGGTCATCGACGCCCTCGAAAACCACGACGTCGAAGCCGCCGTCACCGCCCTCGAAGCGCACTTCAGGGCGTCAACGCATCGGACGTTTGCGGCTTAGCAATCAGCTCGGTCTGCACCGGAGGGGTGGCTATTTCCGCCGGCAGGCGTCGGAGCAGTAGCGCACCTCGTCCCACACCTTTTCCCACTTCTTGCGCCAGGTGAACGGGCGCTTGCAGACGACACAAATCTTGGTCGGCAGATTGGCCTTCGCCACACGCTTCTTGATCACAGACGGCCCTCGCGCATGGCGACGCGATGCAGGTCTGCTTGGCTGCGAAGCGCGGTCTGCTTGTCGGCCCCCATCTTGTCCCAGTTGGCATAAACATAGGGCATTCGGGCATTGGTGCTGAACCGCTGGCGGTGGCGCGCCAGGAAATCCCAGTAGAGGGCATTGAACGGGCAAGCCCCCTCACCGAACGATACCGATGGATCATAGACGCACCCGCCGCAGAAATTGCTCATGCGCTTGATATAGTTTCCACTGGCCGCATACGGCTTGGACGCCATCAGCCCGCCGTCGGCGTGGAGCGCCATTCCAATGGTATTCGGCGCTTCCACCCATTCATAAGCATCGGCGTAGACCGCAAGATACCACTCGTGCACCGCTTTCGGGTCGATCCCCGCCAGCAGCGCGAAGTTGCCCGTGATCATCAGGCGCTGGATATGGTGCGAGTAGGCATGCTCGAAGGTATGCGCGAAAGCTTCCCGCATGCAGGACATGCGCGTTTCGCCGCTCCAGTAGAACCACGGCAGTGGCTCGTTGGCCGCAAGCGCGTTGTTGTCGATATAGCCGGGCATGAACCGCCAGTAGATGCCGCGCACGTATTCACGCCAGCCAAGAATCTGCCGGATGAACCCCTCCACTGCGTTCAGCGGAGCACTTCCGTCACGATAGGCAGCCTCGGCCTGTCGGCAGACCTCCAGCGGATAGAGCAGTCCGGCATTGATATAGGCGGCGAGCAATGAATGGCGGAGGTAGGGTTCCCCCATCACCATCGCATCCTGGTAGTCGCCGAAGCTCGGCAGGATGTGGGCGATGAAATGATCGAGCTCACGCCGGGCCTGCTGTCGCGTCACCGCAAAATGAAAGGGCTCCAGCCGGCCATAGTTGTCGGGAAACCGCCGCCTGACCTGGTCCAGCACCTCGAGCGTAATCGCATCCTTGCGAAAACTGATGCGTCTGGGCGAGTCGAGGCCCGCTTTCGGCGGTTTTCGGTTTTCGGCGTCATAGTTCCACCGCCCACCCGTAGGCTTCCCGTCCGGCTCCATCAATACGCCGTGACGCCGCCGCATCTCGCGATAGAAGTACTCCATGCGCAACTCGCGCTTCCCATCCGCCCATGCCGCGAACTCCGAATGGGAGCAGAGGAACCGCGTGTCGGGCAGGATATCGAGCGGCACCCGTAGCGCCAGCCGCAGAGCCTCGAGCATCTCGCGCAGGCGCCATTCGCCCGGCTCGGTGATGGCGACGCGGCTGGGTCGCAGCGTATCCGCCGCACGCAGGATTTCACCGTCGAGGCTCTGGCTGTTGCCGTCGTCCTCGAGCATCACATAGCGCACCAGATGGCCGGCGCTTCTGAGCGCCTCGGCAAAGTGGCGCATCGCCGAAAACAGGAAGGCGATCTTCTTGACGTGGTGAGGGACGAAGGTGGCTTCCGAATTCAGCTCGGCCAGCAGGAACACGTCCCTGCCCTTTTCGGCGCCGGCGACGATGTCCAGCCGCGCGGATAACTGGTCGCCGAGGATCACGCGCAGCACAGTCATCTTGCCGCCTCCAGGCCGAGGTCCGACGTCGACGCGAAGCCCCGGACCCGCATGCTGGCTACCCGATCAACACCTGCCCGGTCAACGACACGCCCGTGCACGACGTCGTCAACGACGCCACCGATGGTGGCATGGACCGGCATTGAAAAACGCCGCCCATGCTGGTCAAACTGCCACCATATTGCCGACGCCAGCACGTGCGCGACGGCCAAATTCACGAACGCATTGCATATGAAAGTCGGCATCGTCGGCCTTGGCTATCGCCTGGCATATCTGGCTCGTGTCTTTACCGCTGAACATGCCGATTTCTCGGTCGTCGGCTACGTCGACCCCGACCCCGCAGGCCTGCCCTACACCAAGCAGCATGGCATATCGGTCGGCACGCACTACGCCTCGCTCGAACAGATGCTGGACGCACAGCAGCTCGACCTGCTGATGGTCGGTTCGCCCAACCACATGCACCTCGGCCACATCCGCACCGGGCTCGAGCGCGGGCTCAAGGTCTTCACCGAAAAGCCGGTCGTCGTCACCGTCGAAGAGACGATGGAACTCGCTGCGCTCATTTCACGGCACGGCTCGGACAACCTGATGGTCGGCCTCGTGCTGCGCTATGCGCCCCTCTACAAGGACCTCCGCCAGGCCCAGGCCGATGGCATGCTCGGCGACATTGCCTCGATCGAGGCATCCGAGCACATCCCGCCCTATCACGGCGCGTTCTTCATGCGCGACTGGCGGCGCTATGAGCGCTATTCGGGCAGCTTCATGCTCGAAAAATGCTGCCACGACCTCGACCTCTACAACGGCGTCATGGGCTGCAGGCCGAAGAGCGTCGCCAGTTTCGGCGGTCGCAGGATCTTCACCCCCGAGCACGCCCCGGCAGCGCGCGGCATCAACGACCTCGAAGTCTATCATCGCAAGCCAACCGGCTGGCAGGGCACCGACAAGGTGTTCGACAGCGATGGCGACATCGTCGACTTCCAGACCGCCATGGTCGAGTACGAGAATGGCTCGGTCCTGTCGTTCCACACCAACCTCAGCGTGCCGGACGACTTCCGCCGCTTCGCCGTCATCGGCCACAAGGGGCAGGCCGAGGGCGACTTCGTGCGAAACTACTTCAA
>CAMDAL010000206.1 GCA_945888565.1 Devosia equisanguinis
TGGATGGCGGTGTTGATCTGCGAGGCGCCGGCATTCTGCTCGCGGGCACCGGCGGAGATCTCCTCGACCAGTTCGGCGGTGCGCTGGATATCCGGCACCAGCCTGGCCAGCATGGCGCCGGCTGACTGGGCGGCCTCCACCGTGTTGTCGCTCAGCGTGGAGATTTCGGCGGCTGCGGCCTGGCTGCGCTCGGCCAGCTTGCGGACTTCGGAGGCAACCACGGCGAAACCGCGGCCGTGCTCGCCGGCCCGGGCGGCTTCCACCGCGGCGTTCAGCGCGAGGAGGTCGGTCTGGCGGGCGATTTCCTGCACCACCATGATCTTCCTGGCGATGGTCTGCATGGCGGCGACCGCATCGCTGACGGCGGCGCCCGAGGCAATAGCGTCGGCGGCCGACTGGCGGGCGATCTTTTCGGTCTGGCCGGCATTGTCGGCCGACTGCTTGACGGTCGCGGTCATCTGTTCCATCGACGCGGAGGCTTCCTCGGTCGAGGCGGCCTGCTCGACGGCGCCCTGGCTCAACTGATCCGCCGTGGCCGAGAGCTGGTGGCTGCCTGCGGCCACGTTGCTGGCGGCGGTGGAGGCGTCGCCGATGACTTCCCGCAGCCTCACGACCATGCGCGCCAGGGCGTTGCCCAGCACATCCTTGTCCGACTGGACGTCCGGCACGGTCGTCAGGTCGCCCCCGGCAATCCTGTCGGCAACCGAAGCCGAGACGCGCAGGTTGCGCAGCATCCGCAGCATCGAGTGGCCCAGCACGTCCTTGTCGGACAGCGGCCTGGGCTCGATGCTCAGATCGCCGGCGGCGATCCTGTCCGCATCGGCTGCTATGGCGTGCAGGTTCCCGGTCATCGTGTTGAGGCTGTCAACCAGATCCTTGATTTCGTCGCGGGAGTGGACGTCTGCCTTGGCGGTGACGTCCCCGACGGCCACCGCGTTGGCCAATGCCACCGCCTGGTCGAGGTTGCGCCTGATGGCACGGGTAACCAGGGTGACCATGGTGATCGATCCGGCGACATCCAGCACGGTCACCGCGATGATTGCCAGCGTCAGCATCCCAAACAGGGCGCCGCTGTCACTGCGCAGGTCGTTGGCTGCCTTCAGCTGGTAGGAGGTGAGTTCGCTGATGGCGCCCGAGGTCGGGTCGATGGCGGGATACAGCTGGGTCGCAGCGAACCGATCGAGGGCCCGCAGGTCGCGGCTCCCGAGGATACCCTCGAGGACGGCGACGCTCGTGTCGGACGCCTTCATCAATCCCTGCGCCCCCTCGACCAGCGCCTTTTCGTCGGCGGTCATGAAGGTGTTCAGGTAGGCACCCCAATTGTCGGCGATGACCTCCTTGGCGGCCGAGACGCTGGTCTCGGCCTCATCCCAGGTCAGCGTCCCGCTGCGCAGCTTGTGGGTCGTGTCGACGATGTTCACCGCGTAGGCATCCGCCACCAGCTTCAACTGCTGGAGCGGTACGACGCGGTCGTCGTTGATGGACATCATGTCGGCCGCCATGCGGCTCATGCCGAAATAGCCCATGCCACCGACCAGCAGGGCGATGCCCAGGCTGGAGATGACCTGGATCAGCGTAATCTTGCCGCCGATCGTGCTGAAGAAGGCGTGACGATTTGTAGGGGTCGACATGATGTTGGATCACATTCTGCAGGGTTGCTCCGGCGGGTTTCCGCCGGAGGTCGGCTTAGCTGTCAGGCGGCGCCGCGGCGGGAGAACTCGGCGTCGAGATCATCCTGCTGCGCGTCGAGGTCGAGGTCGAAGCCGCCGCCGGCGCTGGCAGCACGCTTGGGCGCCGCCTTGCGGGTAAGGTGCGGGGCCTTGACCATGAGCTCCTCGCGGATCTTCGTGGACTTGCCCTTGGCCGGTACACGGTCGTTGGCCGGCGCGTGGGCCTGCTGGCTGGAGTCGATGCGGAAGTAACTGATCGCCGACTGCAGCTGCTCGGCCTGGCTGGCCAGTTCCTCGGAGGTCGCCGACATCTCTTCGGCGGCCGAGGTGTTCTGCTGGGTCACCTTGTCGAGCTGCTGGATGGCGGTGTTGATCTGCGAGGCGCCGGCATTCTGCTCGCGCGAGCCGGCCGAGATTTCCTCGACCAGTTCGGCGGTGCGCTGGATGTCGGGCACCAGCTTGCTCAGCATGTCCCCAGCCTCGCGGGCAGCCTTGACGGTGTTGATCGAAAGGCTCGAGATTTCGGCGGCGGCAGCCTGGCTGCGTTCGGCGAGCTTGCGCACTTCGGAGGCGACCACGGCGAAACCGCGGCCATGTTCGCCGGCACGGGCGGCTTCCACCGCGGCATTGAGGGCCAGCAGGTCGGTCTGGCGGGCGATCTCCTGCACCACCATGATCTTTTCGGCGATGGTCTGCATGGCGTTGACGGCGTTACCGACCGCTTCGCCGGAGGCTGTCGCGTCGGAAGCGGACTGGCGGGCGATCTTCTCGGTCTGACCGGCGTTGTCGGCGGACTGCTTGATGATCGAGGCCATCTCTTCCATCGAAGCGGAGGCTTCCTCGGTCGAAGAGGCCTGTTCGGTGGAGCCCTGGCTCAGCTGTTCGGCGGTGGCGGAAAGCTCCTGCGATCCGGAGGCGACGTTGCGGGCGGCGGAGGTGACTTCGCCGACCACTTCGCGCAGCTTGGTGGTCATGGTGTTGAGCGTCTTCACCAGATCGCCGACTTCGTCGTCGGACTTGGCTTCAGCGCTGGCGCTGAGGTCACCTGCGGCCACGGCAGAGGCCAGGCCGACAGCGCCATTGAGAGCCCGGGTGAGTGACAGGACGATCCAGGTTGCGGCGACGGCCGCGATCAGCACGGAGCCGGCCAGCAGGGCAAGCAGCAGCATGCGGGTCTGCTCGTAGAGCGCGGTGGCGGCGGCGACGCTCTCGTTCATGGAAGCATCGTTCGCGGCGACAATGCCGTCGATGAGAGCGCTGACCTGCCGCCGAATCGGACCGGCCACGTCGTTGTTCAGCTCAAAGGCCAGGTACTGCGAGCGCTGCAGCGAAATGGCATTGCCCGCCTCCATGGCGGCGATCAGATTGTCGATGTCGGCGCGCACACGGTTGACGATCTGAGCGTCGGCCGAGGGCACCGCACGGCCGAACTGAGCCGTTTCGTCCTGCAAGGAGGCAAGGGCTGTCGAGAAATCGTTCAGCCACTCGTCCTGCTTGGCAGGGTTCGTGTCCGCCAGCAGGATGTTGCGATGCTGCCGGAAGACGTCGGAAGCGTGCAGCATCAGCTCGCTGGCTGCCTTGAAAGCACCGAAAGCGGCTGGGTCGCCTGTGCCGGCGCGAGTTGAAAGGACTTCCTTGTAGCTACCGAGCGACTCTTCAAGGGCGGTGATCGCAGCGCTGCCGGCGCTCGTCGTCACCTGGAATGCCTCGAAACCGGAGTTCTTGAGAGCCTGGTCCTGTGCCTGCGCCAGCGCTTTGCCGTAGTCGCCGAGGCGCTGGATAATGCTCTGCATGTCCTGATTGGACTGCGGCGTATCGAAGGTGCCCGCGAGACGGTTAGCCTCTTCGCCGAGCTTCACCAGCTCGGCGTCCATGTCCGCCTTGATGCCCTGCATTTCCGCTACATCAGTGCTGAGGATCATGTTGCGGATGTTGCCGCTCAATCCTGAGAGCTGATACTGCATGTCCTTGACGACAACGGAGCGCTCCACCGGGCCGTTCACGATGCGGGCCATCTCATCATTGATGGTGCCCAGGCCCTGAATGGCCATGAACATGCTCGCGCCCGAGAGAGCGACAACGGTTGCAAACACCGCTGCCAGTTTGGTCTTGATGGTCAGTCTCACGACGCGATCCTTTCGTCTGCGGCAGATATTGGGGCGCTTCTGCGGCCCTGAGTTTCGAAAATCCGATCGAGATCGGGGATGATGATGAAGGTGCCCTGGCGTTTGCCGATGCCGCGCACGTAGTCGGACCGCCAGCGCATGCCGACACGCGGCGCTTCCTCGATGGCGGCAGGCTCGATGTCGGTGACGTCGTAGACCTTGTCGGCGAGGACGCCGACCACGGTCGGCTCACCCTCGATCTCGGTCTCGATGACGACGATCCGGGTATCCTTGTCGGCCTCGGCGTTCGGCATGCCGAACGCCACCTTGAGGTTGGCCAGCGGCACGACGCGCCCCCGCACATTGATGAGGCCGGTGGCGAACGGCGAGGCGTTGGGCACCTCGGTGACCGGCACCAGGTCGAGGATTTCGCGCACTCTGCCGGCTTCGATGGCGAAGAGTTCGTCGTCGAGGCGGAGGGTCAGGGCGCGCATCGGTGTGGTCGGCTTCATGCCGCCCTCCCCAGTTGCTGTGCGAGTTGCTGTTCGTGCACCTGTCCGTAGGAAACGAGGTGCGCGGTATCGAGGATGAGGGCCACCGCGCCGTCGCCGAGGATGGTGGCGCCCGAGAACGTGTCGAGGCCCGAATGCAGCTTGCTCAGCTGCTTGATGACCGTCTGGGTGTTGCCGATGATCTGGTCGACCACGAGGCCCACGCGGCCCTCGCCCGAGGAGACGATGACCACCTTCTGGTGGCTGTCGGCCTCGCCGGTGGTCCCGAACACTTCGCGCAGGCGCAGGAACGGCACCAGCTGGTCACGGATGCTGAGGAAGGAACGTCCGCGCGAGGCGGTGTCGGCCGACGCCGGCAGCTCGACGCACTCCTCGACTGCCGAGAGCGGGATCGAGTAGCGACCGTTGCCGACGCGGATCAGCATGCCTTCGATGATGGCGAGGGTGAGCGGCAGGCGCAGCGTCGCGGTCGTGCCCTTGCCGGGTACGGTCGTGAGCTCGATCTTGCCGCGCAGCCCGTCGATGGTGCGCTTGACCACATCCATGCCGACGCCGCGGCCCGAGAGCGAGGTGACTTCCTTTGCCGTCGAGAAACCGGGGGCGAAGATGAGCTGGAACAGTTCCTGGTCGGTGAGGCGCTGGTCAGCCGTGATGATCCCCTGCTCCTCGGCCTTCTGTCGGATGCGGGCCGGGTCGAGCCCGGCACCGTCGTCGGAGACCGAGATGGCGACTTCGGCGCCGGCGTAGACGGCGGAGAGGCGGACAGTGCCCTTGACCGGCTTGCCGGACTTCTGGCGGGCAGCCTCGCCCTCGAGGCCGTGGTCAACGGCGTTGCGGATGAGGTGGACCAGCGGGTCGGCGAGGCGCTCGATCATGGTCTTGTCGAGTTCGGTGTCTTCGCCGGTGGTGATGAACTCGATCTGCTTGCCGAGGTCGCGGCTGAGATCGTGCACGAGGCGGCGGAAGCGCGAGAACAGCGAGCCGATCGGCACCATGCGGATGCCCATGGTGGTGTCGCGCAGGCCGGAGCTCAGGCGCTCGAGTTCCTCGGCGACGGTCTTGAGGTTGGCATCGGAGCTTTGTGCCGCCATCTGCGACAGGCGGGCCTGGGCGATGACCAGTTCGCCGACGCGATCCATCAGCTCATCGAGGCGTTCGGCAGGGACACGCAGCGAGGTGGCGGCCGCGGCGGCCGCACGATCGGCACGCTCGGGGTCGGCTTCGCGAACCGGCGTGGCCTCGGCGACTGGCGCGATGGCTGGCGCCGCCTCGGGTTCGTCGAGTTCGGCTGCAGGCGCTTCGACGATCGGCGGTGCATCGAGCAGCGGTTCGATCGACAGGTCCATCCCGTCCTTGAGGAACAGGAAGATGTCGTCGAGGGCGGCGGTCGGATCAGGGTGGGTCAGGTCGACCCTCCAGCCGAGGTAGCAGCCTTCGAGGTCGATTGCATCGAGGGTCGGCACCGCATCGGTGAGCGCGGTGATCTCACACGGCCCCAGTTCGGCGATTTCGCCGAGCAGCAGCACGGGGTTCGTGCCGTACAGCAGCGCGTCGGAGGGCAGGTGGAAGCGGATGCGCCAGCGCGTTGCAGCGAGCCCGACAGGCTCTGCGACAGTTGAGGCCTGCGCCGCTGCAATAGGGGCGGCGACGGCATGACCGGGCTCTACCAGGGTGCGCAGGGCAGCAAGGATCGGCTCGCCAAGTTCCACCGCGCTGTCCGCGTCCTCGATCAGCGCATGGACATGGTCCTTGGCGTCAAGGGCGATGGCGACCAGCTCGGGCGTAACCGGCGAGAGCCCCTTGCGGACGCGGTCGAAAGCAGTCTCGAACTCGTGGACGAAGGCGGCAACGTCTGTGAAGCCGAACATCGCGCCGGAGCCCTTGATGGTATGGAGCGCGCGGAAGACCGAGTTGACCAGGTCAATGTCGGCCGGGTTCTGCTCCAGGTCGAGCAGGCCCTGCTCCAGTTGCTCCAGCAGCTCGCGCGCCTCCTGGCGGAAAGTATCGGCGGGATCGGAATTCATGCGCCCGTCACCTTCTTGATTACGGCCAGAAGCTGGTCCTGCTTGAATGGCTTGACGATCCAGCCGGTGGCGCCGGACTCGCGGGCCTCGCGCTTCAGTTCGTCGTCGGATTCGGTGGTCAGCAGGATCACTGGAATGCCCTTGCCGGCCGGGTGCTGGCGGAACTTCTTGAGGAACTCGAGCCCGTTCATGATCGGCATGTTGAGGTCGGTGATGACCGCATGCACCGTGTTGGTGGTGGCCTTGGTGAGCCCCTCGGCGCCATTGCCGGCCTCAAGCACGTTGAGCCCGGCCCCCTTGAGCGTCATGGCGACCATCTGACGGATCGAGGCGCTGTCATCGATGGTGAGGATGGTCTTGGTCATGCGGCGGCCTTGCTGATGGTCCAGGTCGAGGTTTCGGGCACGAGCGGCGTTCCGTCGGCGGCAACGAGGCCGAGCGTCGACAGGGTTCGGGCGAGCGCGCCGGCAGCGGGAGCGGAGAGGCTCAGCGACTTGCCTTCCGCATTGGCCGTCTTCTGCGCTGCGAGGAGCAACTGGATGGCGGAAGCGTCGGCGCTCTCGACCAGGCTGGTCTCGAGAGCAACTGCATCGTGGGCTTCGAGCGCCGCCATGATGTCGGACTTCAGCTTCTCGATGCCGCGCAAGCCAAGCTCACCCGACAGTTCAAGGGAGAATGAGTCGTTCACTGGGTGCCCGCCTTTTCGATCAACTGAATTAAAATGGATGCGCATTTACGTCTGACTCATGCCGCGGGCGTGCACACATCTCGGCGCCCCCCGCCGCTGAGTGGCTTTCAGCTATCCCGCGTCCACTCGAAAATGCCATCTGCCCTGACAAGGACATCATCGGAGCTACTTGTTAAAACTAGCTTACTACTTATAATTGAATTCAAATTGTACAAGCAACATTACTGAATAATCAGTAATTACCCACCCCTTCGGCAGGCCGCGTTTTGACCGTTCTGGGCGCGTTCAGGCGAGGGTAGCGAGGATGACATCGAAGGGATTTGCGCCTTTGAGCCGCGCGGTGTCGATTGTCGTTCGCACGTCCGCCTCGGCCTTTGCGG
>CAMDAL010000207.1 GCA_945888565.1 Devosia equisanguinis
GCCGGCGGTGACGTGATTGGCGAGTTCGAGACCGAATTTCTCGGCCTCCTCGAGGCGGGCCACCAGGATGGTCTCGGATTCGCGGGCGGTCGACTTCAGTTCCTGGATGGCGGCGTTGGCGAGAGTGGTGGCGCCGACAAGATCGGTCACCATCTTCCGCAACTCGCCGCGATCGGCATGCAGGCGCTTGAGACGCTGATTCAGGATGACGCAGTAGCCGATTGTGGTGGCGAGCAGAACCGCCACCAGGGTTTCGACCACGAGACCAAATGGCATTCCGAACATCAGCGCCCTTCCTTGTTTTCGTCGATAGCTTCGAAGGCGGCCATCGTTACCTTTGGTGGGTTGAGCGGCCGCGCAACGCGCACCGATACATGGTTGCCGATGTGGCCCATGATGGCCTCGGTGATTTCGACATTGCCGCAGCGCAGCTTGATCGGATCGGACGGCGCGCGCTCGAACATCACCGTCTCGCCCGGCGAGAGGTTCAGGATGCGGCTCAGCGGCAGGTCGATCTCGTGCAGGATGGCATCGAGCTCGACATCGGCGGCGAAGATCTCCGTGGCGAGGTGGCCCTCCCAGATCGGGTCGCGGCCGAACTTCTCGCCCATGTACATCTGGAGCAGCTGCTCGCGGATGGGCTCGATGGTGGCGTAGGGCAGCAGGATCTCGATCTTGCCGCCGCGATCGTCCATCTCGATGCGCAGTTCGATCAGGATCGCTGCGTTGGCGGGGCGAGAGATGGCGGCGAAACGCGGGTTGGTCTCCAGCCGCTCGACCTTGAAGTTGACCTCGGTGACCGGTTCAAAGGCGCGGTGCGTGTCGTCGAGGATCACCTCGATCATGCGGCGGGCCAGCGCCATCTCGATGGTGGTGTAGGGCCGGCCCTCGACGCGGATGGCACCGCCAACGCGACGGCCGCCCAGCAACACGTCGATCATGGAATAGATGAGGGCGCTGTCGACGGTGAGCAGGCCGTAATTGTCCCATTCCTCGGCCTTAATGACCGAGAGGATGGCCGGCAGCGGGATGGAGTTCAGGTAGTCGCCGAAGCGGACCGACGAGATGGAGTCGAGCGCGACCTCGACGTTGTCCGAGGTGAAGTTGCGCAGGCTGGTCGTGGCGAGGCGAACAAGCCGGTCGAAGACGATTTCGAGCATCGGCAGGCGTTCGTACGACACCAGTGCCGAGTTGATGAGGGCCTGGACGCCCGTCAGTTCGGCGACGCCGCCGGCATTGGGATCGAAGCCGAGCAGGCTGTCGATCTCGTCCTGGTTGAGGACGCGGTCGGCGGAGGCGCCATCGGCACCATCGGCCTCCAGCATCGCCGCCCATTCGGCGCTCATGTCGGCTTCGGCTTCGCTCGAGGCGGCAGGGTCCTCGCCGGTCGACCAGTCGTCGCTGAGTTTGTCGAGATCGCCGGGTCCAGCCATTACTGCACCAGGATTTCCTTGAACAGGATCGAGTCGACCTGGGCCGGGAAGATCGCGATGTTGACGCGGCGGCGCAGTTCTTCCTTCAGCCGGTAAATGCCGGCCGAGCCTTCGAGATCGGACTTGCGCAACTCGCGCAGGTAGACCTGGAAGGCATCGACGACCTTGGCCATGCGCGGCTGGATCTCGACCATCACCTCTTCGCTCGCCACTTCGAGCGCGACGGTCAGCTTCATGAAGGCGGGCGAGCTGCCGTCGCTGGTGTTCAGGTTCACCGTCATCGGCGGCAGGTTGAAGGTGAAGGACGCATGCTCCGCAGCAGCGTGCGCGTCATCGGGCTTCGGACCGGAGAAGAGCAGGAAGTAGGCAGCCGCGCCGCCGCCCAGCAGCACCACGGCGGCAGCGGCCATCGCGATCAGCATGATCGGCAGTTTTTTCTTGGCCGGCGCGGCGCCATCCGCTCCGCCTTCGATCTCGGCTTCTGCCGCCATGCTGAAAACCCCGCATTGCCAGACGATTCCGGCCGTACAGGGAGCTAACGACCAGACGGTTAACGATTGGTTACGATAACGCCCCAACCCGGCACAAATTGCCGGGCACGAGTTGCCACAACGTTAGCCATGGCAGGAACTGCCGGGCGGCCCGTTTCATCAAGCATTTGATTTTACACGACTTCTCGGTCTGGCACGGTTTCTGCAGTGTTAACGGCGAGCATGTCGGCCTGGGGAGGTCGGTGGGCTCGGGGAATGAACCGGGGAACACGCGCCATGGAAAATGCGCAGCTTATCGGCCTTTCGCGCCAAATGGCCTTACAGCGCCAGATGAGCGTGGTGGCCAACAACATCGCGAACCTCAACACCACCGGCTTCAAGTCGGAGCAACTGCTGTTCGAGGAATACATGATGCCCGTGGCGCGGGACCGGGACTTTTCGTTCTCGGATCAGCGCCTGAGCTTCGTGCAGGACTGGTCGACGGTACACGACATGTCGACCGGCACGATCATGACCACCGGTAACCCGCTCGACGTGGCGCTCGAAGGCGAAGGCTTCCTAGTCGTGCAGACGCCGCATGGCGAACGCTACACCAAGGCGGGCTCGCTGGTGATCGACGCGAGCGGCACGCTGGTCGACCTGATGGGCAACCCGGTGCTGTCGGACGCCGGTCCGATCACGTTTACCCCCGCAGACAGCGACATCGCCATCAGCGCCGACGGTTCGATCGCCTCGAGCGAAGGGATCAAGGGGCGGTTGCGGATTGTCGAGTTCGCCGACGCACAGGCCGCGACCCGCGAGGGCAGCAACCTGTGGGCAGGCGAGAATCCGCTGGCCGCGACCGGCACCCGCGTGCTGCAGGGCGCGATCGAGAAATCCAACGTCTCCGGCATTGCCGAGATGACCGAGATGATCCGCGTGCAGCGCGCCTACCAGAGCCTCGCCTCGATGCAGGAAAAGCAGGACGACATGCGCCGCAACGCCATCCAGCGCCTCGGCACGCTGGCTTAAGGAGAGACACCGATGAAAGCGCTCTACATCGCATCGACTGGCATGTCGGCCCAGGAGACCAACGTCGAGGTCATCTCCAACAACATCGCGAACATGCGGACCACCGGCTACAAGCGCCAGCGGGCCGAGTTCCAGGACCTGCTCTACCAGGCGATCCGCCGGCCGGGCTCGGCGACCTCCGGCCAGGGCACGATCGCCCCGGTCGGCATCGAGATCGGCTCGGGCGTCAAGACTGCGGCGACGCCGCGGGTGATGAGCCAGGGCACGCCGTCGCCGACGGAGAAGGAACTCGACATCGCGGTGCGGGGCGAGGGCTTTTTCATCGTCGCCCTGCCCGATGGCCGCACAGCCTACACTCGCGACGGCTCGTTCGAGCGCAGCCCCGACGGGGCGCTGGTGAATGTCGACGGCTACGCGATCCAGCCGGGGATCGTCATTCCGGACGAAGCGACGTCGGTATCGATCAGCCCCGACGGCACGGTCGAGGCTTTCCTCGGCAACTCGACGGTGGCGACGCAGATCGGGCAGCTGCAGCTGGCGCGCTTCGTCAACAAGGCCGGGCTGGCATCAGCCGGCAACAACCTGTTCCTCGAGACCGCATCGAGCGGCCCGGCACAGGTCGGCACCCCGAACGCCGATGGCGTGGGCGACCTGCTGCAGGGCTACCTCGAAGCCAGCAACGTCAATTCGGTGACGGAAATCGCCGACCTGATCGCCGCTCAGCGGGCCTACGAGATGAATGCCCGGGTGATCTCGGGCGCCGACGAGATGATGCAGGCCACGAGCCAGCTGCGCTGAGGAGAGCGATGATGAAGACCCTGATCCTTCCCGCACTGCTGCTGGCCCTCTCGACTACCGTGTCCCTCGCGGCTCCGGTGCTGAAGGCGAACGTGTCGGTGAACCGTCCGGTGGTGACCATCGGCGACATGTTCGACGATGCCGGGCTGATGGCGGAAACCGCTTTGTTCCGTGCCCCTCTTCCCGGCACGACCGGCATGGTGAGCCTCGAGGCGGTGCGTGCCGCGGCGGCTCGGGCCGGGCTCGACGACTACCTCGCCGACGGCGTGATGGCCGTGCGGGTCGAGCGTCGCGCAGCGATCATCAGCACGACCGAGTTCACCAACCTCATCGAGGGCGACCTCAACTACCGCGGCCTGCTGCCGGAAGGCGCGACGGTGGAAACGAAGTTCGACGGCGGCGCGCTGTCGTTCAACGCCGAGGACGTCGCCGTTCCCGTGACGATGACGGCGCTGCGCTGGCAGCCCGGCTCGCGGGCCTTTGCCGCCCGCTTCACCATCGCCGGCATCGACCTGCCGGTGGATGTGTCGGGCAGCATCGACCTGATGGTCGAGGTGCCGCACCTGGCGGCAACCGTGAAGGCCGGATCGGTGCTGACGCCGGCCGACATAGAGATGAAGAAGGTGCCGTTCGACTATGCCGACCAGAGCGGCGTCGGCGCGGCGGAAGACCTGATCGGCAAGGAACTGAAGCGCAACGGCCGTGCCGGCCTGATGCTGAAGGCAGCCGACGTGATGGAGCGCCTGACGGTGCGCCGCAACACTGAGGTAACGGTGCTGCTGAGGACCGGGCCGATGACCCTGACCGTCGCCGGGCAGGCGCTGACCGACGCCAGCGCCGGGCAGGCGGTGCAGGTGATGAACACTGTTACGAAGAAAATTCTCAACGGCGTCGCCATGGCGGACGGGACGGTGGTCATCGCGACCGCGGCCCAGAAGCTCCAGGTTGCCGGCCTCTGACGGCGGAAGGACAGAAAATGACCATCACCAAGCTCTTCGCCCGGACCCTGGCCCTGCTGCTGCTCCCTGCCCTGCTCGCCGGCTGTTCGACGCTGGACCAGCTCGCCGGGGTCGGCCAGACGCCCAAGCTCAGCGCCATCGAGGACCCCACCTCGCGCGCCGGATACAAGCCCGCCACCATGCCGATGCCGGTTCTGCAGGCCGCGTCCTACCAGCCGAACTCGCTGTTCTCGAACGAGGCCAAGGGCTTCTTCAAGGACCAGCGGGCGCACAAGGTGGGCGACATCCTGACCGTGCTGGTGACGATCGACGACAGCGCGCAGATCTCGAACTCGACCAACCGGTCGCGCAGTTCGTCGTCCGAAGGCAGTGTTGGCGGGGTGCTGGGCTCGATCTTCGGCGGCAAGGTGCCGCTGGCCGATGTGGAAGCCTCCGGCACGCTCTCGACCTCGGGCGACCTGGCTGATGGCGGCTCGGGCTCGGTGAACCGCAAGGAAAGCCTCGAAACGCAGGTCGCGGTGGTGGTGATGCAGGTGCTGCCGAACGGCAACCTGGTGATCGAGGGCCATCAGGAAGTGCGCGTGAACTTCGAGGTGCGCGACATGGTGGTGGCCGGCGTGGTGCGGCCTGAGGACGTGCGGTCCGACAATACCGTGCCCTCCACCAAGATCGCCGAGGCACGCATCTCGTACGGTGGCCGCGGCCAGATCACGGCGGTGCAGCAGCCCCGCTACGGCCAGCACGTGGTCGACGCGATCATGCCCTTCTGAGGAAGCGATAAAGTTTGCCGCCGGGCGCAATCCCCCATTGGCGCCGGGCGGCCTCAGGCAGGTTCCAGAACAGAGCTTGCCCCACAGGGCGCAGCCTTCCCCGGGCTGCGCCCTTCCCCATTTGTGGACCCTTGGCGAGCTAGCTGAGGCCTGGTCTAGCGCTCGTTGCTCCCCCCTTCCGCCCTGCCGGGCACCTTCCCTCGTAAACGGAGAAGGAGCGTCGTTGGATGCGCGGTGCTTGGGAGCGGAAGCGAGGCGGTGGCATTTCGAGGGGTTCCCGTCTCCGGACCTATTCGCTACTCACTAAACGCCAGTCATACCCGGGAGCTTCTCATGTCTGCCAATTCCGCCATCGCCAAGCTCGACGAACTGGGCAAGCGCCTCGAGGCGATCGAGCATGCGCAGTCGATGCTGGGGGTCGACGAGGCGGTGATGATGCCGTTGGGGGGCGGTGAAAAGCGCGCCGAGGCGATGGGGACGCTGGCGGCGATCTACCACCAGATGGCGACCGCGCCGGAGATCGGCGACTGGATCAGCGCAGCCGAGGACGAGCCACTCGAGGGGATGCAGGCGGCTGGGGTGCGCGAGTGGCGGCGCAACTACACCAACGCCACCTGCCTCACCTCGGAGTTCGTGCAAAAGCAGGTGAACGCGCGGATTCGCGCCGAGCAGTTGTGGCGCCAACTGCGTCCGACGGGTGACTGGAAGGGCTTCCTGCCGGCGTTCGAGGGCGTGGTGGCGACGGCGCGGGAAGAGGCGCTGTTGCGGGCCGAGGCGCTGGGACTGTCGCCGTACGATGCGATGATGGAGCAGTACGACCCTGGCAACCGGGCGGTGGACATCACCCCGGTGTTCAGCAAGCTCAAGGCCTTCCTCAAGGATTTCGTGCCGAAGGCGCTGGCGCACCAGGAGGCAAAGCTGGCGGCGCGGCCGCTGAAGCCCCTGAATGCGCCCTTCCCGATCGACAAGCAGAAGGCGCTCGGGCTGGTGATGATGGAGGCCGTCGGGTTCGATTTCAGCCACGGCCGGCTGGACGTCTCGCACCACCCGTTCTGCGGCGGCGTGCCCACCGACGTGCGGATGACGACGCGCTACACCGAGGCGGAATTCCTCACTTCGCTGATGGGCATCCTGCACGAGACCGGGCACGGCATGTATGAGCAGAACCTGCCCAAGGAGTGGTCGCACTGGCCCTCGGGCAAGGCGCGCGGCATGTCGATGCACGAAAGCCAGAGCCTGTTCATCGAAAAGCAGATCGCCCGTTCACCGGAGTTCTGGGAATGGGCGATGCCGCATGTGCGCGAGAAGCTGGGCGACGCGGCGATTGCCGGCTGGGAGCTCGAGGACGTGCTGGCGCATGTGCACTACATGGAGCGCGGGCTGATCCGGGTGGACGCCGACGAGGCCACCTATCCGCTGCACGTGATCCTGCGCTGCGAGATCGAGAAGGACCTGATCGAGGGCAACATGGCGCCGAAGGACGTTCCCGAGGCGTGGGATGCCAAGATGCAGGAGTATCTGGGGCTCTCGACTATCGACAACATGAAGGACGGGCCGATGCAGGACGTGCATTGGCCATCGGGCGCGCTGGGGTATTTCCCGAGCTACACGCTGGGCGCGATCATCGCGGCACAGCTGTGGTCGGCGATCGAGCGCGACATCCCCGACGTGCGTGAGCAGATGCGGCACGGCCAGTTCGTGGCGCTGAACGACTGGCGGCGCGACAAGGTGTGGAGCAAGGCCAGCATGGTCTCGACGCCGGAACTGCTGGAGCAGGCGACGGGCGAGAAGCTGGATGCGCGGCATTTCCAGGAGCACCTGGAGCGGCGATACCTGGCTTGAAGGGGCAAGGGGCGTCCACGGACGCCCCTAGCCGTCAGGTTCATCCGCTGGAAACA